>JAURNO010000418.1 GCA_030830145.1 Verrucomicrobiota bacterium | reverse complement strand
GTATACTCGAAGGGATAGAATTCCTTGTCCGATTCCTTTTGGGACAATTCGACCTCGAAACCCGCCTTGTCTATGGAGCGAATGATAAATTCCGAATCGCGGGCAAAGCCATGAAGAGGCATTGGGCGTACTGTTCCGTCGGGAATCTTCCAATGGTTTTCCTTCCCCTCGTGAAAGCATGCCCCTGCGAAGGGAAACAAGATAGGAATCCCGCCATGAACTTCTTGGAGCATGGGATTCGAGTTGTTTTCCGGCCAATGAACGACGTCGCGGACGGAGCCATCGCTCATGTTAACATGCCAATTCAACAAAGTAGCGCCTTTTTCCGGAGAAGCCAAAAAAGTAGAAGGCCCCACGTCCCACCTGTTGATCTCAATGTTTTGGTAACTTACCTTTTCCATGTTGTATGATCTGTCTTGTCTTTCCTATTTGCGCAATGTCATTTGGTATTTATAATGAGAATTCCATCCCTTATGAAATTTTGCGAAAGAAATCTCCTCTTTTTGGCTTCCGTTTTTTGGGCAATGTTGGCTTGGGGGACCGACTCGGTTCATTCGACCGAGGAGATTCCACTTTCGCTTAACGAAGCCAATCAAACCGCCTCCACCAATCCTGATTCGACTACTTCACCCGATGCTCCCCCAAAGCTTGCCTACGTCATTCCGGTGCGGGACCAAATAGGACCTCCGGTTCTCGATATTTTAAGGAGAGGCATGAAGACCGCCTTGGAAGAACAGGCAAACTTGGTCATTCTCGACATGGAGACACCCGGTGGAGAATTGGGGGTCACCCTCGAAATCATGCAGGAAATCATTGAAACCCTTGAACGCTTTGACGGGACGATCATCACTTATGTCAACCGAGAAGCGATTTCCGCCGGAGCTTACATTGCCATAGCCACCAGCGAAATTGCCTTCGCTCCTCTTTCGCAAATAGGCGCTGCCGAGGCGGTGAGTGGTGGAGGGGGCAACATCGATTCCTCGATGAAGAGAAAAATCAATTCCTACCTCAAGGCCAAGATTCGCAGTTATTCGGGAAGTCATCCTTACCGGGCTCAAGTCATGGCCGCCATGATGGATGGTAATGAAACACTGATGCCTGATGGCCAACCCCTGTTGGCCGAGGATGGTTCCCGCATTCAAAAGGAAGGTGAACTGCTGACTTTGACGGGAGAGGAAGCGTGTAAACTATACGGAAATCCACCTGAGCCACTCTTGGGGATTGGAGTTTATCGATCCGTAGAAGAACTACTCGATGAAAGATGGGGCGAGGGAAATTATCGTTTGGCCGAAATGAAAGTCAATTGGGCTGAAAAAACCGGACTTTGGCTCAATGGAATCGCCCCTATTTTACTCGGGTTGGGAATGGTTTGCCTTTTTGTCGAGTTCAAGACTCCCGGGTTCGGAATTTTCGGTGTGTTGGGGTTGATCCTCCTTTTGGTTTTTTTCGGATCGAAATACGTTTCCGGTTTAGCCGGACAGGAAGAACTCTTGGTTTTCTTGCTGGGACTCTGTTTAGTTGTGTTGGAGGTCTTTGTCCTTCCGGGCTTTTTGATTCCGGGTATTTTGGGTCTCCTTATGATGCTCGGATCCATTTTTTGGGCTATGGTCGACGTATGGCCCAACACGGATTTCGTTTGGGCACCGCAAACGTTCCATGCCTCGGCAATCGAATTTACGCAGGCCATGGCAATGGCTGTGGTCGTGTGTTTTCTCCTTTCCCGCATTCTGCCCAAAACTCCGCTTTGGAACTGGATGGTTTTAAGTGAGACGGTGGGTGGTCCTTCAATTGCCGGTGAGCCGGCAACGGAAACTGCCGGCCAAGCGATGGTGTCCACGGGCTCACTTGGTGTGACGGTCTCGGAACTTTATCCGGCTGGTTTTGTTTTGATTGATGAAGAGCGTTTCGAGGCCAGATCCAAGCTCGGAAAAATTCATCGTGGGGAAAAAATAAGGGTCGTTGAAAAAAACGGCCTTGAATTGGTTGTTGAAAAAGTGGAATGACCGAAGTCATCGCAGCTATGCTTTTTGGTTTTGCCCTTATTGGGCTGGAAGCCATTGTTCCGGGCGGCATCCTTGGCGTTCTTGGATTTGTATGCATTGTATTTTCCGCCTATTTGTCCCACCAAGCCTTCGGGGGTTGGTTCGCCCCCTGCGTTACCTTTCTTGTCGGATCGCTGGGAGCGATCTTCATGGTGTTTGTCGAACTCAAGTGGTTGTCCAAGAGTAAGCTTGGCAAAGACTTGTTCTTGGACAAGGTGGATGATGGCGTGAGCAACTCGGAGGTTTCCCCTGAAGAGGTAGTGGGTAAGCAAGGGGAGACCTTGACCGACCATCGCCCCGAGGGCATGGTTTCCATTTCCGGCAAGAGCTACGATGCCGTATGTGAAGACGGGTACCTGCCAAAGGGCTGCAAAATCAAGGTAATCGGATTGGACGACTTTCGAATTCGAATTAGACGCTTATGAGTTGACGGACTCAGCCGATCAGGCCAAGACCATTTTGCTTATTACACTATAATGAATACCCAAGAAATATTATGATGGAATTGATAAACTGGATAATCGTTGGATTGCTTGTCGTCGTCGGCTTGGTCGTCGCCCTTGTCATCTTTTCATTTTTCACGACCTGGCTCAAAGCCTTGCTTGCCAAGGCGCGGGTTGGCTTCCCTACCCTCTTGGCGATGCGTTTGAGAGGAGTACCCGTTGGTTTGATTGTCGATGCGAGAGTCACCGCAGTCAAAGCAAGCCTTCCTTTGACCACTGATCAACTGGAAGCCCATTATCTTGCGGAGGGCAACGTCGTACAAACCGTGCAGGCCATTATTGCCGCGGCCAAAGCAAACATCGAGCTTTCCTGGGATCGCGCTTGCGCAATCGACTTGGCTACCAGAGGCACCAGTAAATCGGTTCTCGAAGCGGTTCGAACCTCCATCAACCCCAAGGTCATCGATTGCGTAATCGAGGGTCGTGAGACAATCGACGGGGTAGCCAAGGACGGAATTCAAGTCAAGGTCCGGGCACGGGTTACGGTCCGAAGCAACCTGGATCGTTACGTTGGGAGCGCCCAAGAAGAAACTGTTATTGCACGGGTGGGCGAGAGTATTGTTTCGACCATTGGTTCTTCTGAGAATTATAAAATCGTGTTGGAAAACCCCAATGCCATTACCGAGAAAGTTTTGGATCGTGGGTTGGATCAAGGCACGGCGTTCGAGATACTCTCCATTGATATTGCGGACGTTGATTTGGGTGAAAACCGAGGAGCCGCCCTGCGTTCCTCGCAGGCATCGGCCGACAAGGAAGTTGCACAAGCTCAAGCAGAAATCAGAAGAGCTGCCGCCGTTGCTCTGGAGCAGGAAAACAAGGCCAAAGTCGAAGAGATGCAGGCCAAACTCGTTGAGGCGGAAGCACAGGTTCCGATGGCTATGGCGGAAGCCTTCCGTAATGGGAATTTAGGAATCATGGATTATTACAGAATGCGCAATGTCGAGGCGGATACGGAGATGCGAACGAGCATTTCCAAAGACAAGGAGTAATCCTCCCTCGGTCTTTAAAAAAACGAGCATCGACGCATGTCTGATCTTCCTCTTGATACTCTGGTTATCATTGGGCTGGTTTTGGCCTCTTTGATCGGAAGAATTTTTCAGAAAAAGCACAATCCTGAAAAAAGTCCCGCCAAAGAGCCATCAAGCCAATCGGATCCCCCCCAACCTTCCCTCGACGAAGTTCTGAAGAAAGCTTTTGGTCCCCCGGAAATCGTGGTCGAAGACGAGTATGAAGAGATGGTCGTTTCGGATCACGATATCCAACTTGATCAACCCGCGACGACCGATCTTGAGCCTTCACCGGCTACCGTCCCAATCCCCGACACTCCATTATCTCGGAAAACTGAAATCGAGTCCCCTCTTCCGGAAAGCCCCGGAGTGAGTGCCAGGCGGGAACTGTTCACTTCGCAAGGTTCACTCCGCAAGGCATTCGTGCTCAAGGAAATTCTTGATAAACCGGTGTCCTTGCGGTCGGATCGTTAGGAATGGCAAAAACCTTACTTTTTTGGAGCGTCTTTTCCCGAATCTTTTTTGGGGGAGAAACCCTTTTCTCTCAAGCTGATTTCTAGTTCTCCCTGCATGCAACATTGGTTCCATTTGCAAGTTTTTGGAAAATTGCATTTCTCGAATTGGCACTTGGGGGATGAGGATTCACGCCCTTTGCTCTCTTTGTTGTTTTCCTCCATGGATCGTACTTGCAAGATGCTAACACTTGTATTCCATTGCTCAAGCACTTACCAATATCAACTGTCGTAACCTGATTCGGATCGCATTCAAAAAACATTTCGACACGAGTCGCACCACACTGAAAAGTTCTTAATGAATTGAAATTGCCAAGTTCCTATTGACCGAAAATGACCATTGTGCATCAATGTTGTCCCTCCTTATGAAGCTTGCTTTTACTTTTTACATTATTTTAGTTTCGATTTTGTCGCAAGGTCCCGCCTTCGGAGTGAACAAGATATCGCTCAAGAAAGAGAACGGATCCATTGTCGTTAGTGTAAACGACGAGATCTTTACTCATTATGTTTACAAGGACGCCCAAAGAGCCAAACCCGTCTTCTATCCGGTTGTTGGACCTTTTGGACTACCTCTTACCCGCAAATTCCCGATCGAGGATGCGGCAAAAGGAGAAGCGAAAGACCACCCTCATCATGCTTCCCTTTGGTATACGCATGGGGAAGTAAACGGTGTTGATTTTTGGGCAGTGGGCAAAGGAAAGGGAAAAATTGTCCACCAAGACTTTCTTTCGATGGGAAACTCATCCTTCACCGCCTTGAATCTTTGGCAGAATGCCGAGGGGCAGACTCTCCTTCAAGATGAGAGGAAATTATCTTTTTACGCCCCCAGTGAACAGGATCGGGCTATCGATGTTGCCATAACCCTGAAGGCTGCGGTGTCTGAAGTTACGTTTGGCGATACCAAAGAAGGAAGCATGGGAATCCGTATGGCTCCCCAGTTCAGGCTGAAAGGCGAAGTGGCCAAAGGAAGCGCGTTGAACAGCGAGGGGATCGTCGGCAAGGCGGTTTGGGGGAAGCGAGCATCCTGGGTTTCCTATTGGGCCCCTTTTGAAGAAAATGATATAGGCATTTCGATTTTCGATCATCCCTCCAATCCTCGCCATCCGACTTGGTGGCATGCTCGGGATTACGGATTAGTGGCGGCCAACCCGTTTGGCTTGCGTCATTTCGAGGGCAAGCCCAAAGGTACGGGCAACATGGTTCTCAAAAAGGGT
>JAURNO010000417.1 GCA_030830145.1 Verrucomicrobiota bacterium | reverse complement strand
TGGCCCGAAGAACCGGTTCCTGTTCTTGGAAGTTCCGTGAGCCGATCCTCCTTTAATTTGGAAAAAAGAAGGAACGAGCATTGGTGCTGGCAACCAATCGTCAAGCCTCCTCCGCCATCCGTTGCAAACAAAGAGCACGTTCGCAAATCCTTGGACGCTTTTGTGCAGAACAACCTTGCGGGAAAAGGGATTTTACCTTCTCTGCCCGCTGACCGAAGAACATGGATGAGGCGGGTCTATTTTGACCTGATTGGTTTACCTCCGAGTCCGGATGAGATACTTGCCTTTTTGGACGATTCTGGTCCCGACGCCTTCAACAAGGTCGTGGACAAACTTTTGGCCAGCCCCCATTTTGGTGAAAAGTGGGCCCGTCACTGGATGGATCTGGTCCGTTACGCCGAGACTTGTGGGCATGAGTTCGATTACCCCCTCGAGCATCCTCATGAATACCGCGACTACTTGATCCGGGCATTTAATGATGATCTGCCTTACGACCAACTCTTGATCGAGCACGTCGCTGGCGACCTGCTCACCAAACCAAGGCTTAACGCGGAGAAGAAATTCAACGAATCAATCATTGGGACGGGCTTTTGGTTCTTTCACGAGGCCGTTCATGCCCCCACCGACCCCAAACAGGATAATGCCGACCGTATTGAGAACCAATTGGATGTTTTCGGGAAGACCTTTCTAGGGCTTACCATTGGTTGCGCCCGATGCCACGATCATAAATTCGACGCGATTTCCGATGAGGACTACTACTCCTTGGCGGCCTACATGCAAGGAAGTACGCGTCAGGAATATCCTCTTGATATTGATCAAAAGCACGAAGAGGCTAAGCGGGAGATTTCCAAGTCGGCACGAAAACTTCTGAGTGATTTGCGATCGGATGCTCCTCTCGGATTGGGCGCTTTCAAGCCGAGCGATTATCTCAAGTCTGCGAATGAACTTCTTTCCGGGGGAGGAAAGACGCCATCCACCTTGCCCGGTTCCAAAGAAGTCGAGTCCCTTGCCGCAGATAGGGGTTTGAATCCTGAGGTCTTGTTGGAATGGTGCCGAAACCTTTCCGGTAAGGCCAAGCTTGGGGAGTGGAACCGAAAATTCACCAAGGAATCCAAAGGGTGGAAGGACCGAATCGATCAGGACCTGAAATTCGTTGAGAACACCCGTGAATTGGCCCTTTTTTCTAGCCCCTCCTTACCCGATGGCTGGAAGGTAAGCGGCCATTCCTTTCCTGACGTAAAAACGGAATTTCTTTCCCCAAAACCATCGTTTTTCATCTCTTCCCCCGACCGGTTTGGAACCAATGTTTTGCCCAACCGTTTTTCAGGAAACTTAAGATCGCCCCTCTATGTTTTGGAGGAGGACCGTATCTATCTTAGGCTGAAGGCGGAAAAGGTTTTCGTGCGGTTGGTCTTGGATAACTTTCATATGGCCAAGTTTAACTCGCTTCTATTCCGGGGTACCTTGCACAAGAATGTATCGACCAAGGGGCAATTGAGTTGGCTTTCGATAAGTGGACTCAACAAGTACAAGGGGCACAAGGGATACCTTGAGATTACGGGCAAGGGGAATTCTTTTGTCGAAATCGAGCAGGTCAGGACGGGAAGCATAGGTGCTCCCGGACCCAACGAGTTCCATTCCTTGAGGGCTCTTTTGGCCAAAGGCACGGGGCCAGAAGATACTCTTGGGGTCAACATGGATAAGGTTTTTGCCGAGTTTTCCGTCGGCTTTGATTCGGGTAAGTTTTCTCAGGAACAAGCCGATTTGGTCAATTGGCTTGAGCAAAAAAAGCTGATCGACTGGGGGAACGGACTTTCCGAAATTGGGCAATTCCGCAAAACCGCACAAGCGATGGAAAAAGCCCTACCCCCCGAAAGGTACGCCACCACCATGGGGCGGGGAACTGATTACGATGGTTACGTATACGTACGAGGCAGCCACCGCAAGCAGGGTAAAAAGGTGACGGGCCGTAGTTTGACGGCTTTGGGTGCCCAAGAAGGGGACAGGCTGGCCTTGGCGAAAAGTCTGGTGGCCAAAGACAATCCTTTGGTTTCCAGGGTCATGGCAAACCGCATATGGCACTACATGTTCGGTCGTGGAATCGTACCGACCACGGATGACTTCGGGCCTATGGGCCAAGTGCCAGGCAACCCTGAGCTTCTCGATTGGCTTGCCGGAGATTTCATGGAAAACGATTGGTCCGTCAAGCGCATGATCCGTGAGATAGCTTTGTCCTATACCTATCGTCAATCGAGCAAGATCAACCCAACCAATTCCCTCTCGAAAATCGCTGAACTTGATCCGAACAATACTGGTCTTTACCGGATGCCCGTTCGGAGGATAACCTCCGAGGCGATCCGTGATTCCCTGCTCGCTCACTCCGGGAGGTTGGACCGCAAAATGTTCGGCCCATCGGTTGCGGTTCACCGCACCGCCTTCATGACGGGTCGTGGAGGGCGGGGTAGTGGTCCTTCGGACGGCGGCGGAAGACGGAGCATTTATGGTTCGGTTTACCGTAATTTCCTTTCCCCTTTCATGTTGGCTTTCGACCAACCGGCTCCCTTCGGCACCAAAGGAAGAAGAACCGTTTCCAACGTCCCTGCCCAGTCCCTTGCTTTGCTGAACGACCCCTTCGTCGTTGATCAATGCAACCTTTGGGGAAAGAAAATTTATCAACTTAGTGCCACCAACGAGGAAAAGATATCAAAGATGCACGAGCAAGCTTTCGGTTCTTTGCCTGAAGCTGAAAAAATTGACCGGTTCGTAGCTTTCATGAATCGCCAATCCTCCTTGCGTGGAAAAATGGACGCACAGGTTTGGGGTGATCTGGCTCATGTTTTCGTCAACTCCAAGAATTTCATTTATCTGAAGTAGAATACAAGCCATGCATTGCAAAAATTTCCGTACGAACTCTCACCTCAGCAGAAGATCGATGCTTCAGGCATGCGCCATGGGATTTGGCGGGGTTGCCATGCGGGCAATGGCTAAAGAGAGCTCAAACCACTCCGTGGACCCACTTGCTCCGAAACCATGCCATTTTCCGGCTCGGGCAAAGAACGTCATTTTCCTCTACATGGACGGTGGACCTTCTCATGTGGATACTTTCGACTACAAGCCGGCTTTGGAGAAGTACAACGGGCAGGATCCGAGGAAGGTCATTGGCAAACTTGCCCCCACGCAATTCGACTCAATTGGCAAAGTCCTCAAGAGTCCATGGGAATTCAAGCAAAGAGGGCAGAGTGGAGCCTGGGTATCCGATCTCTTTCCCCACTTGGCCAAAGATGAGGTGATTGACGAAATTTCCATGGTCAAGTCCATGACTTCGAATTTTTCGGAGCACACCTCCGCCAACTACTTTTTACATACGGGCAATGGTTTTCAAGGCCGCCCAAGCATGGGTGCCTGGCTTGGATACGGTCTTGGTACGGAGAACCGCAATCTTCCCGGGTTCGTGGTACTCAACGGAGGTCTGATTCCACCGGGTGGCTTGGATTGTTTTGGATCCGGTTTTCTTCCCGCGACTTATCAAGGGTCGGTTTTTCTTCCACGACCGGAACCGGTAGCCAACATAAACAGGCGCGAGCCTTCCGAGGAATTGCAGAAATCCAAGTTGTCCCTCCTCCGCAATATGGATGAAGAAGCCTTTGCCGAGCTCAATGGTGACCCTCAAGTGGAAGCCGCAATACGCAACTACGAAACGGCCTTCCTCATGCAAAGCGCCGTTCCCGAGCTTATGGACCTGAAGGGCGAGTCCGAGGTCACCAAGAAGGCCTATGGGATGGACTCTTCTTTTAAAAACACAAGAACCTTCGGACTTCAGTGCCTGACTGCCCGGCGTTTGGTTGAGCGGGGCGTCCGTTTCATCGAGTTGACTTGTCCGGGAGGCAATGGGGACAGATGGGATCAGCATAACAAACTACAGGATGGACACACCAAGAATTGCAAGTCCGTAGACCAGCCGATTGCCGCCCTGATCAGTGACCTTCGTCGCCTGGGTCTTTTGGATTCGACCTTGATCGTCTGGGGAGGCGAATTTGGCAGAACACCTTTTGCCCAAGGCTCCAATGGGCGCGATCACAATCCATTTGGGTTTACCATGTGGTTCGCCGGAGGTGGCATAAAAAAAGGCGTCAGCGTTGGTAGAACCGATGAATTCGGATACAAAGCCGTCGAGAACCGGTATGAAATCCACGACCTCCATGCGACCATGCTTCATTTGCTTGGCATAGACCACACCCAAAGTACTTTCAGGTTTAGTGGTAGAGACATGAGGCTGACGGACGTGCACGGGCACCTGATTAAGGAAATTTTATAATCTTTTGTTGGTTGAGAGTACCTCGTTTTTCTGCTTGGTAAAAATAACCTTTATTTTTTCTGTATTTCGGTGCCATAATGGTTTTTTGTCCATAATCGAGTGCGATGGGCAGAACATTTACATATGACCCACGAATCCCAACGGCCCAGTTCACCTCCCCGCCCAATATTAGTTCACCTAGCTTCTTCTGTAGTTGGAGATCTGGAGCAAAGAGGTTTTCCGAATCCAATCGATGGATGATTCGCCACAGATAGAGCAATTTGAACCTGAAGTAGTTCAGTCATCCGAGCCCTTGGAGGGGGCTTTCGGTAAATACCTCAGGGAGTTCAGGTTGTTGAACAGTCTACTCCTCTCTTTGCTTTTGGTCGTCTTTCTTTTCGTCTTTTTATGGGGCATCATCATATGGGAACCTCCACCTGGAGACCAAGGGTCGGATTTTGCCGATGCCGGCAAGCAACCCACTTCTACAAAAAAACAGGAGCAAAAGGTCCGGCTCATGCAAAGGCAAAAATCGGCCAAACCTACGCAGACCTTTACTTTTCAGGCTCAAGCGATTTCCGATATTTCCGTTCCCCTTGTGGACATTGAGACTAGGAATCTGGATCCAGGTGTCGTCATGAGTCCGATGGGCAATGTGGGCGACGTAAGCGTGAACGTGGACATGTCGGTCCTTGGCAAGGCTTTCTCTTCCAGTTTCATGGGCGTCAAGTCGAAGGCTAACAAGATCATGTTCATCATTGATTATTCGGCTTCCATGAGAGGGCGGGACAAGGTTATGAGGTCCGAACTCAGCAAAGCCATCGACAAACTCCCCGCAGTGGGATCAGTTGCCGTCATCTTTTTCTCGGGACCTACCTGGGTAGCAGGAGAGGATGCCAATGCACTCCACAAAAAATGGAAGGGAGACAATAACAAAAATGGATGGAAACCGATTGACGGATACGAGCCAAAGCGCCCCAAATGGCTACCCGTTACTCCATCGAACAAGAAGAAGCTCATCAAGGCCGTTCATGATACTCCCCTTACTTTTGGAACGGTATGGAACAATTCATTCGAATGGGCTTTTTACCTTAATCCAAAGCCTGACATCATATATTTTATGACTGATGGTAATTCTAAAAAGGAACTCCAAGGTATGGATATAATCAAGTCCAAGCGGGGAAAGACCAAAATTTATACTATCGGCTACGGCGCTCCAGCTGGTGCGAAGGGTCCACTCGAGGAAATTGCCGCCCTAACCGGGGGGAAGAGCAAATTTGTTGACATGGATGAAATCAAGGCAATGGAGAAGGAAATAGACAAGAACCCACCAAAGAAAAATTAGATTGCCGTCAATCGGCCTGGCCGTCTTTTCCTTGTCAACAGATCATTGTCTTATCGGCTTTGCCCATTGTTCGATAAGCTACCTTCCCTTGCATAAACATCACCTACAGGGGAGAGGTACTTCCTCCCCCCCCAAAAAAAAAGACCGTCCTGACGGACGGTCTTATGTAAATCCTTAAACGAG
>JAURNO010000416.1 GCA_030830145.1 Verrucomicrobiota bacterium | reverse complement strand
TCGGGAAGCGAGCGTTCCATCAAACGGGCTTTGGCGACCGGTCTTTTGGGCAGGACGAGCAATGACTTTCAAGCCTGGCAGGATCAACCGGAAGAGTGGGCCGGTTGGGTCGGATATTTCCGCGATTGTCTCAAGACTTGGAGAAAGGAGGGAGTTTACGTCGCGCTGCGCGAGTTGTTCCGCAAGACCGGAGCAATCTCTCTGAATCTCAAGAGACCGGATGGAGAACGGCGGGTGACCAATTTCCTGCACTTGGCCGAGTCCCTGCACCAGGCCACTTCGAATAACCCGCTTTCCCCATCTTCCTTGGTCGTCTGGTTGCGGACGCGTATGGACGATAGCGAAGACGCCGCTGACGAATATCAGTTGCGTCTCGAATCGGAGTCGGATGCCATCAGTATCCTTACCGTGCATAAATCAAAAGGGTTGGAATACCCGGTTGTCTTTTTACCTTCCCTTTCGATGACCGCGGGAGCCAACGCCAAGGATTTCACTTACCATGCGGACGACGGCACTTTGGTGGTGGAACTCAAGGAGGTTGCCACGGACCTGGCGAAGGAAAAAGGAAAACGGGAGGATGGCCAGGAAGATGCCCGGGTCCTTTACGTCGGTCTTACCCGGGCTGCTTCCCGTTGTTATTTGTATCAGGCCCCTGTGCGCTTGTCCGAGGACGAAAGACCACCTGCCCAAACCCGCATCATGAGATCGTGGGTCGCGTCTTTGGAAAAGGAAGACGATGGTGAGAATGCGGAAGAGCGGACAAGCGGTGAAATCGGAGAGATCGTGCCCCGGTGGATCGATACGCATGACTTGTCGGACCAAGTGGAGTATCGTTCCTTCTCACCCGAGCAGGCCGAAGTGGATGAAGAAATTCTCGGTGGAGCAGACGAAGACGCCGGGTCGGAAGATCTCGAATCGGCCAAGTGGAAAGCCAATCGGGGGATGCCGATAGGATCGATCGTCTCTTCTTTCAGTGGTTTGGTCGAGCAGGTTGATTTCGACGGACGGGACTTGGATGCCGAGCCTGAATCCGAGGAACGGCTCGAAAAGTCATCGGTCGATGAAAGCCTTCCTGCCATCTTCGAATTCGATGCCGGGGCTCATGCCGGTACTTTTATGCATGATGTTTTCGAGCACCTGGAGTTCACTGATCCCACTTCTTGGGATGAGTTCATCAAGAAGAAATTAAGCGACCATAATTATGAGCCCAAGGACTGGACCGGAACGATCAGGGGAATGGTCGAGCAGGTCATGGGGACGGAACTTGAACCGGGTTTGGTTTTGCAGTCTTTGGAGAGAAAAGACCGGATGGAGGAAATGGAATTTTACTTCCCCGTACATCCCGGGTTCCTGCCGGAACTTGCCTCCGCCTTGCCGGAGGGTTGTTTGCTCAGGCGCTACCTTGAGGGAGTCGGCAAGAGCGAAAAACACAGGATCTCTTCCGACGGATACCTCAAGGGCTTGGTCGATTTGATCTTCCGGGCCGATGGTAAACATTACGTCCTGGACTGGAAGTCGAACAAACTAAACGGACGTCCGGATGGGTTCGGACAAGCCCAAATCGAGCGCGAGATGCTCGATCACCACTACGTTTTGCAGTATCATCTTTACGTGGTCGCCACCCACCGCTTCCTGCAAAGCCGTTTGTCGGATTATTCGTATGAAGAACATTTCGGCGGCGTTTACTACCTTTTTACCCGCGGCATGCAAATTGGTTCGCAGAGCGGAATATTCCGCGATCGTCCCGACATTTCCGTCATCGAGGCCCTCGATCAATTTCTTGCCCAAGCAAAATGAAGAAGAAGGAACAGGAAGAACAAAATTGGGAATTGCGCGAACTAGGTTGGGCGATTGCTTCCTTTTTCGAACGCCGGGAATCTTCCGAAGACGCCAAGATCTTGGGCGAGTTGACCGGTAAGCTTGCTCAAAAGGCAGGGGAGGGAGCCAGTCACCTAACCCCCGGCGAGGTGTCGGCGATCAACCCCGACAAGCAATCTTTTGGCCCAATCGGCAACGAGGAAGCCGGTCTTCCGCTCGTCTTGACCCCGGATGACCATCTTTACTTCAGGCGACATTTCGAATACGAGAGGCAGATTGCCCGGGCCCTCGCCGTGCGGGTTGCCCGTCCAGCGGTCGATCCCGATCCGGCCGCCCTTGATTTCTTTCGTCAAGCCCTTGCCCCGCAAGTCGACGAACATCAGGCCTTGGCTGTTGGGGCTGCCATGCGAAAAGATCTCCTTCTTCTTACGGGTGGTCCGGGTACGGGTAAGACCCGCACCATCGTGATCATGCTTGCGGCTTTGCTTCAGGCCAAACCGAAGTTGCGTGTCGCATTGGCCGCTCCGACGGGCAAGGCTGCTTTCCGGATGCGCGAATCGGTCCTTCAAACCATGGATGCCCTCGATTTGCCTGACGACATTCGCACTGCTTTGGTTGATTGCGCCGAAGCCACCACTTTGCATCGTCTCCTCGGTTGGCAGCCCGGATCGGTTGATTTCAAAAGGAACGCCAAGAACACTTTGCTTCACGACCTGGTGATTTTGGACGAAGCCTCCATGGTTGATCTTCCGATGATGGCGAAATTCTGCGGGGCTCTTCGGGCCG
>JAURNO010000415.1 GCA_030830145.1 Verrucomicrobiota bacterium | reverse complement strand
TTCGAGACCTCGAGACTGCGGAGATTGCCATTAACGCCTCCTTGACCGGACATATGGTTTTTAGCACTCTTCACACCAACGATGCACCGAGCGCGGTATCCAGGTTGATAGACATGGGGGTCAAGCCATTCCTTGTTTCCGCATCCCTACGGGCTGCTTTGGCCCAAAGATTGGTCCGTTCCATTTGTCAGAGTTGCAAGCAACCGTATGAAGCCAATCCCAGTGAATTGGCGATTTTGGGCGTCAGCGAAGACCAAGCTGGATCGGCTAGTTTCATGCATGGCACCGGATGCGAAAAATGCGGGGACAAAGGATTCAGAGGTAGAAAAGGCGTTTTCGAGATTTTTGTGGTCAACGATGAAATCGAGGAAATGATTTATCACAACGTCAGTATCGTCGAACTTCGAAAGAAAGCCCGTGAAATGGGAATGCGCACCATGCGCGAGGACGGTTTCCGCAAGGTCTTGGCCGGGGTCACGACTCTGGATGAAGTGCTGATGGTAACAACTGCGGAAGAGTGAGGTAGCCCAAACATGCTTTATCAAGATTACAACGCTTCTATCCGGGATATTTTCAAGCAGGTCGAAGGGGTTTCGCAGCACGGACTCGAGCAATTGTACGATGAGGATGTCAGGGAAGGAAAAAGATCCTACGCTGAAGCCATCGTTAACGCGGGGCTCGCCTCGGCGGAGGACGTGTTCAGCTTGGTCGCCCAATTTCTCGGTTACGAACTGCAAATCGGGGAAGTTGCGGAAATCGATGAAGAGGCCTTGAGGAGCATCGAACCCGAGATCGCCCGAAAATACAAGATCGTCCCCCTTTATTTATCCGAGGGTGGGGTTCACTTTTTGGCGGCCGATCCTTTCAACTCGGGAATCATCGACGATCTGACCTTTGCATTGGACCTTGAGATTCATCTGATCGTCTGCGACCCCAATTACGTGGAGAATCTTTTGGATGCCCATTACCCCAAGGACGAAAGCACCATGGGAGATCTTTTGGGGCAGGTTGGTCTGCAGGACTTCGAGGGATTGGACGACTCCAAGGAAAACGATCTTACGGATGCCGCCAACGAGACCCCCATCATTCGGTTCGTCAATTTGGTCATTCAGCAGGCCATTCGGGCTCAGGCATCCGACATTCACTTCGAGCCTTTCGAGGAGGAGTTCAAGATCCGCTATCGGGTGGACGGCGCGCTTTATGAGATGTCACCGCCGCCCAAGACCTTGGCTCTCCCTGTCATTTCAAGAATCAAGGTGATCGCGGACCTGAACATAGCCGAGCACCGAATTCCGCAGGATGGACGGATCAAGCTTACGATCGAAGGGCGGGCGGTTGACCTGCGGGTTTCCACTCTGCCTACTCAATTCGGGGAAAGCGTGGTTTTGCGTGTTCTCGACAAATCGGCCGTCAACTTGGACCTCGACAACCTCGGTCTTCCCGAAGACGTCAAAACGGGTATCCGCGACGCGGTTCGACGACCGAATGGAATTTTCATCGTCACGGGTCCGACCGGTTCGGGAAAAACAACCACTCTTTACAGCGCGTTGCGGGAAGTCAACGAGGTGGAAACCAAATTGCTCACGGCCGAGGATCCGGTTGAGTACGAACTGGAGGGGATCATGCAAGTTCCGGTCAATCACCAGGTGGGCCTGGATTTCTCGAGAGCCCTGAGGGCATTTCTTCGTCAGGACCCGGACAAAATCATGGTGGGGGAGATCCGAGACATCGAGACGGCCCGCATCGCTGTCCAAGCTTCTTTGACTGGTCACGTCGTCTTGAGTACTCTGCATACCAACGATGCTCCCGGCGCGATTACCCGATTGGTCGACATGGGATTGGAACCTTTTCTTTTGTCGGCTTCGCTCGAGTTCGTTTTGGCTCAGCGGCTTGTTCGCAAAATATGTTCAAGCTGCAAGCAGGATTACGTACCCGAAAAGGATCTCTTGGAAAACCTCGGTCTCAATCAAAATGAAATTGGCGAACGACAGTTTTTCTATGGTGCCGGGTGCGAGGAATGCAACCAATCGGGTTACCGTGGTCGTACCGGCTTGTTCGAGATGATCAAGGTGACGGACGCTTTCCGGGAGATGATCAATTCGGGAGCCGCGACTTTGGTTCTCCGGCAAAATGCAATTGAGCAGGGGATGCGAACTTTGAGGGAAGATGGCCTCCGCTCGATTTTCGATGGCGAAAGTACTGTAGAGGAAGTCTTGAAATATACTTAAAAGTCATTCAGGATATTTCTTATGGCAGTTTTTCAATATACGGCAACCGATCAGGCAGGGGCATCTTCACAGGGAAACTTCGAAGCCGAGAACGAGGAGCAGGCGAGGTCGCAACTTGCCCAGTACGGGCTCAACGTCTCCGCTCTTGTTCCGCTTGACTCCGGGGAGTCCCCAAGCAAGGCCGCGGCACCCGAAAAAAAGAAAAAAAAGGGGCTGATGGCCCTTCAAATAGGCGGTGGTCCGAGCAGCGAAGACATATCGGTGTTCACTCGTCAAATGTCTACTTTGGTTCAAGCGGGCCTTCCTCTGTTAAGAAGCCTGGAAGTGATGATCAAGCAACAGGAGAAGAAACCGAAATTCAAAGCCATGCTTGAAGACATATCGGAAAAAGTTTCTTCGGGAGGAAACCTTTCGGATGGTCTCGCACTTTACCCAAAGACCTTTGACAACCTTTTTGTAAACATGGTGAAGGCCGGAGAAGCGGGTGGAGTGCTTGAGCTCGTTCTGGACCGTCTTGCCCAGTTTCAGGAGAAATCAATCCGTACGATCAAAAAAGTAAAGTCGGCAATGATTTATCCGGCCGTCATTATGTTCGTGGCCGTCGGGATTGTGACCCTCTTGATGATGGTGGTGGTTCCCCAATTCCAATCGATTTTCCAATCGATGCTCCGGGGCGCGCCTCTTCCCGGTCCGACTCAGATCATCATTAATATCAGTGACGTCTTTTCCAGTCATCCCGTCCTCGTTTTGGGGGGAATGGCCGGTTTGATCGTGGGGACGATTTTCTTCAAAAAGACTAAAATCGGGTCCAAGACCTTCGATTGGTTGGGGCTCAACCTACCCGCCGTCAAAGATGTCGTCGGCAAGTCCAATATTTCTCGTATCACCCGTACTTTCGGGACCTTGATGAGTAGTGGAGTTCCCATTTTGCAAGCCCTTCAAATTACCCGTGACACCTTGACCAACACCTATTTCATGCAGGCGATGGGGAACGTGCATGACTCGGTTCGCGATGGCGAAGCCATGGCTGTGCAAATGAACCGAGAAAAGGTGTTCCCATCCATGGTTACCAGTATGGTCGAGATCGGGGAGGAAACCGGTGAACTTCCCGACATGCTTACCCGCATCGCGGATAATTATGATGAAGACGTCGACAATGCCGTTGCCGGGATGACCTCTTTGATCGAACCAATCATGATCGTTTTCCTCGCACTGGTGGTCGGGTTCATCGTGATTGCCTTGTTTCTCCCGATCGTGGGAATCATCGAAACCATCGGGAAGTAAGGCGGCAGATCAATTCCCAAAGTTGTTGGATTGCTTCCAGCTGTTTGCCTTGGCGGGATCAATCTTTTCCCATGCACCCAAAGCTCGGTTCAACGCTTTTGACTTCTCATCCGAGTTTTGGATCGTCATTGCCCAACCCATGGCTCCTTCGGGATCGCGGGCTGAAATCCGACTCACGAATTCTCCGACTGCCGAATCCATTGCAGGTGATGGCGGAAGGGTGTTCAGCTACTTGGCTGTGGAAACCGGATCGCTCAAAGACCAGCGGGCGGTAAGTTGTTTCATCGCATAAGCCCGTTT
>JAURNO010000414.1 GCA_030830145.1 Verrucomicrobiota bacterium | reverse complement strand
TTGGCAGCGAACCATCCGGTCAGTGGCGGTACTTACGAATACGGGCACCGTTGGCTGTCCCCCTACCTGGGATTTAGCGCGGGGTGGATGTTCCTTTGCGCAAAATCCGCATCCGCCGCCACGGCGGCTCTCGGCTTCGCCACCTACTTTGCCCCGGATCATACGATCGCAGTCGGTTTGGGCACGGTGGCCGTTCTCACGATAGTTACCCTAACCGGGATGCAACGAAGCAATGCCGTCAACGCAGTCATCGTCTCCGCCGTCCTGCTTTCTCTCCTAGCCTACGTAGCGATTGGCTTACCTTCATTACAAATCAACAAAGAGTTTCTCTCGCCTATCTTTGATTCCACCCGTAAATCCGCGTTCCTCGAAGCCACGGCCCTTATGTTCGTCGCCTACACCGGATACGGACGCATCGCCACCTTGGGGGAGGAAGTTCGCGAACCCCAGCGCACCATTCCAGTCGCTATCATAGTAACGCTCGTACTGACCGTCTTAGTTTACCTTGGCGTATGCGCTGTCAGCCTTGCCCATGCGCAAGGACAAGGTTTTGAATCTCTCTGTCTTCTCGCCGAAAAAATGGGAGGAACGACCTTCGGAATGATTCTCGCCTTGGGGGCGGCCTTGGCCTTCCTCAGCGTATTGC
This sequence comes from Verrucomicrobiota bacterium, assembly GCA_030830145.1. Taxonomy (GTDB): domain Bacteria; phylum Verrucomicrobiota; class Verrucomicrobiia; order Opitutales; family Seribacteraceae; genus Seribacter. Next base: position 1,863 of record JAURNO010000414.1, on the reverse strand, counting down.
TCAACCTCCTACTCGGCTTGTCACGGGTGGCCCTGGCCATGGGAAGACGGGGCGATTTGCCCAAGCAGGTCGGACAAGTGAAAGAAACAACCAAGGTACCCGCTGCAGCTACCGTTTTGGTCGCTCTCATTATCAGCGGACTGGTCTGCGTCGGAGACTTGAAACTCACATGGAGCTTCAGTGCTTTTACGGTGCTCGTTTATTACGCCGTCACCAACCTCTGCGCCATCCGCCTGAAAAAAGAGGAGCGACTGTACCCCGCCTGGATTTCCTATCTGGGCTTGTTCGCCTGTTTATCTTTGGCCTTCTTTGTCGAGTGGCGGGTGCTTTCCACGGGATTGGCTCTGGTCGTCATCGGACTGGGATGGAAATTCGTGACTTCACGAAAACAGACAGCTAGATCAAAGTCGTAATCAAACGGAAAAAATACGCATATAAACTACAAAATCTCGAAAATGAACTGTACACAGTTTGTAAAATATAAATCATGGTAACTTGAACAATCATGGATAAAGAGGAGAAAAAAAAGTGCTATGAGGAAGTTCTCGGCTCGATCAAAAACATGATCGAGGGAGAAGATGACCTGTTGGCCGTACTCTCCACCATATCCTGTGAGCTTTATCATGCCTTCGAACATTGGAACTGGGTTGGGTTTTACCGGAGAACGGATGCCAGAACGCTCAAAGTCGGCCCCTACCAAGGCGGGCATGGATGCCTGACCATAGATATCGATCGCGGAGTGTGCGGCGCCAGCGTAAGGGAAAAATCAATCATGATGATCCGTGACGTCTCGACGGTGGACAATCACATCGTCTGCGATTCGAAAACCAAGTCCGAGATGGTTCTTCCAATCGTGGGAAGACCCGGCACTGTGCTGGCGGTATTCGACGTGGATTCAACCGAACTAGGAGCGTTCGACCAAATGGATAAAGAATACCTATCCAAATTGGTAGATTGGATCCGGCCTCTTTACGATCGTGATGCAAGTCGCTTCGTTGACGAAAACCAGGCCGGCGGCGGAACAAACTTCTCCATTTGATGCTGTGGCGCGCTCCCGCGTTTAAGCGCGGGAGGAAAGTAAGGGCTTGAACAGGCAATCCTTTCTGATCATGAGTTGCTTTGATCATGACCAATACTTCCGCCAGCAAGACCGGAGCCCGGTTCGTCGATTCCCACACGGGCGGCGAGCCTACGCGTATCATCGTTTCGGGAGGACCCGATTTGGGATCGGGTCCTTTGGATGAGAGGATTGGAGTTTTTAAGGACCGATTCGACGAATTTAGAAGATCCGTCGTTTTGGAACCTCGTGGTTCGGAAGAACTGGTCGGCGGGTTACTTGTCGAACCCCATCAACCGGACTGCTCGGCAGGGATTCTTTTTTTCAACAACGTGGGCATGCTCGGTATGTGCGGTCATGGAACAATCGGATTGGCCATCACTCTCGCTCACCTTGGACGGATCGAAACCGGTCGACACCTGATCGACACGCCCGTGGGCGTGGTCGCCTTCGAGCTTGAGGAAGGCGGTTGGGCAAGCGTGGAAAATGTTCCGAGTTACCGCCTGGCCAAAGACGTCGCCGTGGAAGTGGAGAACCACGGGACCGTAACCGGTCAAATCGCATGGGGCGGAAATTGGTTTTTTCTTGTGGAGGAATACGATCAGGAAATCGACAGCTCGAAGATCGGGGAACTGACCGCCTTTTCAAAAAAGATCAGGCAAGCTTTGGAACGGGAAGGGATCACGGGAGAGAACGGGGCCGAGATTGATCACATCGAGCTCTTCGGTCCATCGGAATCGGCCGACTCCAAAAATTTCGTGCTTTGCCCGGGCGGGGCGTACGACCGTTCTCCCTGCGGAACCGGG
>JAURNO010000413.1 GCA_030830145.1 Verrucomicrobiota bacterium | reverse complement strand
GGCACCACGCAGTATCAGTATCCAGGCGTCTCGCGGATCAACCCTTTGGGATTCTCGGCAACTTTGGATGCATTCATTTCGGACGGAACTGCAGAAGTACTTTCCAACCCAACGATTCTTGTACTAGATGGCAGACAGGCACTGATCAGAATAGGTACTCAAATACCGAACGAAACAATTCTCACTACGAATTATGGAAGCCAGAAAAACGTTAGTTACATCAATACTGGTATCGTACTGAATATTCGCCCCCGAATTTCTGAAGACGGATCCGAGGTTACCATGCAAACTGAAACCATTGTCAGTAGTGCTCAACCGGATGCCTCTAATCCTGACAAAGCTCCTCAAATTGAAACGAAAACGATCCAAAGTTTTGTTCGGGTAGCCGATAACACCCCCTTTATCGTCGGTGGTTTGATTGACAAGAAGAAGAACAAGGGATTTACCGGCATACCAGTTCTTTCGGATATTCCGATTCTCGGAAATCTTTTTAAGTCACGTGCTGAAACATCGGTGGACAGAGAGGTCATTATCGTACTTACCCCACACGTCATCAATACGAGCGAGAAATCCTTTAGTTACGTAATCCCTAAGGATTCCGATACTTTCGATTCCTTCAATCATCTGCTTTTCCGAAATGCCTACCGTATCAGAGATGATGATTTGTTTGACCTGTCTTTTGCCACCAAGAGCAAGTTTTTCCAGGATATACTAGATGAATTGCGGCGATACAAGGAGAGCTTCAAGGGATTATCGCACGAAGAGCCTATTTTCGACTACCTGTCGACAAAGATTCCCGGTGAGGGGGTAATCGTTCGCCGCATGATATGGGAAATCGTGCACAAATCAAAATACCATGAGTATATTGCCGATGATCACATCCTTCTTTTCGAAGCCAATGACGCAGCCAAATACGGGAACAAGTTCAAGACACATTTGCTCAGTATTTTGTTGGAGCAGTTGGAACCAAAAGTGAAGAATTCCTTCATCTTCGATCTTGCCGATCACAAAGCCAAATCTGCAGGGCCTTTTGAGCATCCCAGAGCTTTGATTTCGACAGCCACGGTGAACGATCCCGGAAATTACATTGAGCAAATGAGCATGCTCAATGCCAACGACCCCGAAAGGAATACGATCCTTTTGTCCTCATCGATTGCACCTCCCGGCGTGCGTGGGGCAACGGCATTGGAGGTGCTCAAGGGGGTGCTTGTTCTTAAGAGAATTCTTGCTCTCAACAGTTCCATGCCGGTTACGATCGATGAGTTTAGGGTAGGGCGGCAAATCATTTTTCCCACGGAACAGGAATTAAAAGACAAGTATCATGTCATTGATTACGACGTCGCCAAATTCTTCTACGAGGTGATCAATTACTATCCCGAATTCGAGACCGCTTTCAATAGAGATTCGGCGGAAATTATTCTTAAAATGAGGGGTGTGCCACAAAGATAGTTTTCGAGTTTGCATTTTACGGATACAAATGAAAACGACTGTTCCAATTAATAGAAGCTCATTCATCTGGGTCCTTCCTCTAGTTGTTTCTTTTTTGGGGTTCGGAGGATGTCAACCTTCTGTAGAAGTACAGTCACCTCTCTCGGCAGATGGCGTTACCTTCGAATCCTTGGGTTTTGAATCCGATTCCTTTGAGCTTTCTTCCACTGAGGAGAGCCAGTTGGTTGTATTTGAAACCTTGTTCGTAGAAAAAGACGGATACCGAATTCCCGGTGATCCTGAACCGGAACGGTTACGTGCCTTTTTCAAAGATCTGAGAGAAAGTTATTTCCGCAAAGCGGAGGGGATCGATTATTCCATCGTTGGGAAGCAATATCATACTCTTACTCATGCAATAGACGTCATGATTGCCACCCATGCACTTTTGCGTTCGGGGGGGGGAGTCTATTTGTCCAAAGGCGAACAAGCAGCTCTCCTTATTGCCGCTCTTGGGCACGACTCCTTGCATACGGGTGTCAGCAATGCCTTTCTCGTTTCAACCAATCATCCTTACCTAGCCGAAACCGGTACTGAAAGTTTACAGGAAAAGCGTTCAGTCGAATACGTTCTAAAGCTTTTGGACAAACACGAAATCCTTTTGGTCAAGGAGGGAATGAAAGAAGACCTGAGGGAAGAAATACTGGAAGCTCGAAACCTGATTGAGGAGTCGATCTTGTGGACGGATATTACTCGGCACAAGGAGCAGATGGAGAAAGTCTCCGCACTTGTTCCCGGTCTTGTTGGTTCTTTGCATAAGGCAAGACAAGAGGCGGGTTCACAAGTAGAAGAAAATGGATCCGTTGCCGGTGATTTGGATTTGGCTTCCGATGCTTACCATACTATCGATAAAGAAAAGAGGGTTTTGTTCGCCTCCTTTCTTTTGCATGTTGCGGATATCAGCAATCCGGGGCGTGATTGGAATACCTGCGAAAGGTGGGCGGGTTTGGTGATGAACGAATTCTTTTCTCAAGGTGACTTGGAGAAGAAACTAGACCTTCCCGTTTCAATGAATTGCGATCGAGAAAAGGTTTTGGTTCCTTTCGCACAGATCGGCTTTGGGAAATTTGTAATTCGCGATCTCTACGCTTTGCTTTCCAAGACCCTTCATTCGGGAGGTAGTTACCTACTGAATAACTTTGAGAATAACCAAAGAAGATGGCAGGAAATCGAAAAGGAAGTCAAGGCAAGCGGTAAACCTTATTCCATTAAATTCGATCCTCCGTCCAAAGAAGGCGGTTGGCTTGGGGAAACGACGGTCGCACAGTAATGCCAGTCCAAGATGGGCTCCGTTTACGGCGTCTAACCTAGTCCTTTGACGGACCATCCTTTCCGATACTTGCTTTTCACCAATTGAGTCGCATCCTTGTTCCCTTTGAAGGACAGTTTCGGGGCATCCCAAATCAATTCTACCTGCGGGAACCTCGTCGCGATCCCACCGAGTAAAACGGTTTCCGAGAGAGGGCCCGAATAGGAAAAATTCGCCGATGGTTCCGGTCCTGCTCCGCGCACTGCGTCGATGAATTGATGCCAATGGCTTTCTCCTTCGACTTTCTTGATTTCAATGTCTGAAAAATCCTTTTTTGGGAACAGTTCCGGCATCCCGACATGCGGAATAAGCATCACTCCCTTGGTTCCGATGATTACGGACCCTTGACCGGGCAGTTTTTTACCTTCGAGAAGAGAGGTGACCTTTTCCGGTGGACGCTGTCCTCCGTCATACCAAGTGACGGGTAGGTTGTCTCCGTCTGAGTACTTGGTCTTGGGAAAGAGGTAGTGGATTTTTGCGTCAAAACCCCAATTGTCTTTATTGGGGGCTTTGCCTTCGGAACGGAGAGAAATCGGGTAGGTGAGACCCAACGCCTTGAAAGTCGGGTCATAAATGTGGCAACCCATATCACCAAATGTTCCGGTGCCGTAATCGAGACGTTTGCGCCACTGACCAGGGTGGTAATAGCCTTTGATGAAGTCAGTAAAGGGGGCGGGGCCAATCCATGAGTCCCAATCGAGTCCTTCGGGTACCGGATCCTTTCTGTCCGGTTTTAAGTTGGCGTCTCCCCAACGTTTGTTACTGAAGGAATGAGCTTCCTTGACCTTGCCTATGACGCCG
>JAURNO010000412.1 GCA_030830145.1 Verrucomicrobiota bacterium | reverse complement strand
TTTGGGTTTGGATCTCAGGGAATTTTTTTCCGGGACGCTGAACCTTTCGATTCATCCTTATTCTTACCGGTTGGGTGTTCCTGATCATTCTTTTCCTCAAGTCAAGTGGACAGACAGTCTTCCGCCCGAGAATTTCTCGTTTTACCGTTGTCGAATTCGCTTGCTTGGCGAGACGGATTTTCTTGGAGCTTTTGTTTACTGGCCCCATCCCTCGACGAAACCGGAATTCCATCAGGACCCTCATGTGTTGGAAGTGCTAGCACCAAGAATTCCAGGTGCGGATTACGGTCAGGAGATGGAGGTCACCGCTGAGTCCAATACACTCGAATTTTCTCTTAAGGGAAGTTGATTTTATCGAAACTTTCACAGTTCGATCCCTTTTTTTCAAGTTTTACTTGTTTTTACTTGGTTTCCCGAATACGAGAAGAGTCCACGTGAATTCTTCAAATTATGAATAATCCCAGTTTTGCCAATCGTTGGAACGTCGATGAAATTGATCGCAACTACCTTAGGTGGTTGAAGTCACCTTCTGATTTGGAGCCTGAATGGCAATATTTTTTCGAGGGTTTTCACCTTGGCAATGAGGGTTCTTCTTCTCCTTTGCCCCAACCGGAATCAAGTTCTTCGGCAGTCGACTCAAGTGATTCGGCGATTGAAAAGCATGCCCGGTTGTATGGAGCAATTTATGCCTTTCGTGATATCGGTCACACGCAGGCCACTTTCGACCCATTGCAGTTAAACACCGAAGAAAACCCCCGATTAAGCCTAGATCGATTGGGTTTTGAAGAATCCGACCTGGAAGAGATTCATTTCACTGGTAATTATCTGGGCGGTCAGCGAATGTCGGTGGGTACTCTTTTCAAGCGGCTCAAAAATACTTACTGCGGGAATGTCGGAGTCGAGTATCTCCATATACAGGCCACTGAAAAAAGAAGATGGATTCAGTCCAAGATCGAGCCCAACGAATGCAAACCGTCCTTTAGCCATGACGAAAAAATCCGAATTTTGCGCAAGATCATTCAAGCCGAGGAATTCGAGAGTTTTCTTCATACCCGTTACGTTGGGCAGAAGCGTTTTTCCTTGGAGGGTGGCGAAACTCTGATCACCGCGCTCGATACTATTTTTCAAAAGTGTCCGGACGAAGGTGTGGAAGAAATCGTCATGGGGATGGCTCACCGGGGTAGGCTTAACGTCTTGGCCAACGTCATGGGCAAATCGCATGAGTTTATCTTCCGCGAATTTTCGGAAAATTTTGTCCCCGACGGGGCACACGGTAGTGGAGATGTCAAGTACCACTTGGGCTACGAAGCCGTGCGCACCACCTCCAATGGTCAGCAAGTCGTTATCCATCTTTCCCCCAATCCCAGTCACCTGGAAGCGGTGAATGGAGTCGTGGAGGGGAAAGCCCGGGCCAGACAGCGCCTTCGGGGAGACGCGGAGCGTAGCAGGGTACTTCCTATTTTGGTGCATGGCGATGCCGCGATGGCTGGTCAGGGCGTAGTCGCGGAAGTCTTCAACTTTTCAAAATTGGCGGGTTATCGCACCGGGGGAACCGTACACGTGGTCGTAAATAACCAGATCGGGTTTACGACGGACCCGGCGGATGCCCGTTCCAGCCTTTATTGCACCGATGTGGCCAAGGCGATTGGTTGCCCCATCTTTCACGTCAACGGAAACGACCCCTTGGCCGTGGCAATGGTTGCGGAGATTGCCCTCGCCTACCGGCAGAAATTTCGCGAAGACGTGGTCATTGACGTCAATTGCTACCGTAAGCACGGACATAACGAAGCGGATGACCCTGCTTTTACCCAACCGATTCTCTACCGAAAGATTAAGGCAATGCCCTCGATTTCCAACTTGATCTCGAAGCAATTGGTGGCGGAAGGAGAATCCACTGAAGAGGAGTGCGCTGAAATTCATAATCGCTTGCGTCGCCAGTTGGATGCTTCGCTTGAAAAAGTCAAAACTGTTAAAAAATCAAGCACCTTCGAAGGCTCGATGGCGGTTCGGCAAATCCCCTACGATTTTACCCCCGTCGACACCTCCGTTGCAAAAAAGGAGTTGGACAAGGTCATCAAGGCTCTTTCCACCTGTCCGGATGATTTTAATCTTAATCACAAAATCAAGCGTCAGGTGGACGCCAAGGCCAAGAATTTCAAAGCCGGTCAAGGTATCGACTGGGGGCTTGCCGAGTTACTTGCCTTTGGCTCTCTCATGCTTGAAGGAACACCTGTGCGCTTATCCGGTCAAGATAGTGAACGGGGGACATTCAGTCATCGTCATGCCGTGTGGTATGATTCGGAGGATCGGACCCGCTATGTACCCCTTCTCAATATGGAAGATAGGCAGGGCAAATTTTGCGTGTACAACTCCCTTCTTTCGGAAGCCGCTGTTCTTGCCTTTGATTACGGGTATTCCTTGGATTATCCAAGTATGTTAAGTATTTGGGAGGCTCAATTCGGGGATTTTGCCAATGGAGCCCAAGTGATTATCGACCAGTTTATCATGAGTGCCGAAGATAAGTGGGGCGCCGTTTCGGACCTCGTTCTCTTGCTCCCCCATGGTTTTGAAGGTCAGGGACCAGAGCACAGTTCGGCAAGGCTCGAGCGATTCCTGCAAGGATGTGCCGAGGATAACGTCGTTGTGGCCAATCTGACCACCCCGGCTCAATATTTTCACGCCTTGCGCCGTCAAAAAATCAAAGAATACGCAAAACCACTTATAATTATGGCTCCGAAAAGCCTCCTTCGGCACAAATCCTGTGTCTCCGAGCTCAAGGAGTTGACCCGGGGTGGGTTTCAGGA
>JAURNO010000411.1 GCA_030830145.1 Verrucomicrobiota bacterium | reverse complement strand
GGCGGCGGCAACCCGCATGGTGTCCTCATCGTAAAGGATCCATGACTTGCCCTTGGAAATTCCTCCGGGGCCTTTGTCGAGACGGACAGCGATACCTTTTTGGGCAATGTTCCATTCCGAGGGTGAGCCCCCTTTGTTCACTTGATAGGTCCAAAAGAGAGCTGTTCCAAAATCCATTTTCTCATAGGGCTTGGAGCCAGCTTCGGGCATGGCCAAAACCTTTTCCTCGTAACCCGGGAGCTTCGGAGGAAGCAGAGTGAGGTACTCTTTGGTCACTTCAAAATATTGTTTGGGGTTGTTCTCCTTGATCAGGCTTTCCCTGATGAAATGAATCAAGGCGTACTTGTCTTTGATCGTATACTGCGGCTGGGCAATCATTTGTCCGTATCCTTTGTCGAGGGTTTGGAACATGCTCCAGGGGTCCGAACCGTTCTTGAATTCTCCGGAATGAAACTTGAGGGCGGTTGGAAGGGATCCTTCTTTTTCGGTATTTCCATGGCAGGTGATGCACAAACCCTCGTACAGCTTCTTGCCGCGCTCCAAAGCAAAATGATCGAGACCTGCGATTTCCTTGGCATGATCGGCCTTGCCCAAGTCCTGGACCCAAGCTTCCTTGAACTTGATTTGCCCGGGGTTGGAGACCTCGAGACTAACGGCGGAGCCGGCAAACCCTTTTCCCGAGATCCCTTTGACCGTTTTCCCCGATCCCATTGAGTAGTCGCTTTGTGGGAGTTCGACGGGGGGGAGCTTGCCGGACAGGAGGTCGGCGAAGATCAAATCGGGCAACGCGCTCGCCCAGTACTTCAGGTCTCGAACGTTGCCATCTTTGAGAGGAGTGGCGAAGTCGTCCGCCCCTTTGCCGATCTTGAATACATGGTCCTTGGGGTCGGGTTTGTGGAAGTTCTTGCGGGAGCCAATGAGTTTGCCGTTCAAATAAAGCTCCGCCTTCTTGCTTTTGGATCGCAACAGCACGGTTTTCATCCTTCCGTCGTTTAGGCTTCTTCCACCCTCGATGGCTCCGAGCCATCCGATGTCGTAGACGAGTCTTTGGCCCCGTACGAGCAATGCCTTCCCTCCCGAAGACCATCGACCGCGGGGAGCGCAATGAGCAAAGACGGTACCTCCGGCGGTCGTTTGGAATTTCGTCCAGACCGTAAAGTCCCCATCGAATTTTGGTTTGATGGAATTTGTTGTTTTGCTTTCGAGGGAAAGAACCTCGTGGACTGAACCGTCCAAAAGAGCCTGAATGGAGAATTTCCCGCTCAAAGGGTTAGCCCAAAGTACGGACAGGGTGTGGGTTCCCTTGGGTAGTTCGATGACCTGTCCGGTGGAAAACCTCAGTGTCTGCTCCTTGGCCAACTCATAGGACAAATAAGCCTTGAAGTTGCTCATCTCCACAGATTTGAAAGACTCGGAGAAAAGAGGCATCCTTCCCTGGTCGGTCGTAGTACGCGGAGGATGATCTTGCGCGGATGCCGAGAAGGCGACGGAGGCCAGAAGGAAGAGAACTTGGGATTTCATTTGTTTGTTGTGGGCTTCGAAGTCTGCCGGAGGGTTGGATCAATTTTATTGAACGGGAATCAAAAGACTTGCTTGTCCTTCATGTCGCGAAGGAGTAGACTGAGCTAACTATTCATCTTCTCAATGTTCAAGGAATTACTTACCTCGTTCTTCATTTCTTCGTCTTTGTACGGTGCTCCCCTGGAAGTGCCCGAAGAAGAAATGCCTGCTTTGCCAAACGAATCTTCTCCCTTCCGCGGGATGATCAAGCATACCGGATACGTCGGACATACTTGGGTTGGTTATCCGCATGTGGAGAACCCCGCCAGTTTGGACATGGACCCGATGGGCCGCATCTTCGTCGCCGAAGCCAACCGGTTCTGGTTCGGGGTTCCCGATCTCAGGAGAGCCAGAGAAATGATCCGGGGGGACTTTCAGGCCCGTACCATCGAAGACCGTCTTGCCATGTACGACAAACATGCCGACAAACGCGACCGTGCTTGGTATACCCAAACTCCGGACAGGCTTATCCGTTTGGAGGACCGGGACGGCAACGGAGTCGCTGATTTTCGGACTCTTTTTTCCGACGCGTTCAAAGAACCCCTCGACGGGATTGGTTTCTCCATCCTCGCTGAAAGGAATGCCACTTTCTTTACCTGTATCCCGGCTTTGCGCAAGCTTACCGACACGGATGACGACGGGGTGGCCGACACCAATGAAAAAATCGTCAATGGGTTTGGAGTCCGGGTATCCTTCATAGGGCATGATCTGCATGGCATCACGCGTGGTCCGGATGGCCGCCTTTATTTCAGCATTGGTGACCGCGGTTTTCATGTGGTGGACGAGAACGGCAAGGTGCATGAAGCATCCGGTCGTGGGGCCGTCTTCCGCTGTGATTCCAACGGCTCGAATTTCGAGGTGTATGCTCATGGGTTGCGCAACCCCCAGGAACTTGCTTTCGACAACCATGGCAATCTTTTCACTTTCGACAACACGGGGGATATCGGGGACAAAGCCCGCGTCGTGTATGTCCTGGATAATTCCGACTCGGGTTGGGATATGGCTCATCAATCCCCTCATCACTATGCCAACGCCTTGGATTGGGGGGATTTTCGCTTGTCCAAGTCCGTTTGGGTCGGGCAGAAAATGTTCGAAACCTACACCACCGATCAACCACAATGGGTCTATCCTCCCGTTGCTCACGTCGGTAATGGTCCTTCCGGGGTAGCGTGGTTAACTGGGATGAGCGTCCCCGAAGATCTTCGAGACACCTTCGCTTTGACCGACTACCGAGGAGCTGCCAAAAATTCCGTAACACACGCAATCAAGCTGTCTTCTTCCGGCTCGGGCTTTAAGGTTGCCGAAGTCAAATCCATCATCCAGGGGCTGGCCGCATCCGACGTCGAGCTCGGATACGACGGCAACCTTTATTTCGCGGATTACGGGGGAGGGTGGTCCGTCAACAAGAATGGTTCCATCCAAGTTCTCCGCCCTGCGGACACCAAGTTGAAGGAAGTCGGAGCAGAAACCGCCCGAATGTTCAAAAAAGGTTTTGCCCACCGATCTCTCCCTGAGCTTGCTTCTTTCCTGGATCATCCCGACCAAAGAGTCAGGCAGGCTAGCCAATTTGCCATAGTGGAGAGGCAAACGGATGCGATTCCTGCGTTTTCCGAGATCATTTCGGCTGATCCTCCGTCTGAATATGCGGCCTTGCATGCCCTCTGGGGACTCGGTCAATTGTACCGACAAGGCATGACGGAAGCCGCGGATGCAATCGTCTCCTCCCTGTCCTCCGAAGAACCTGAAATCCGGGCCAATGCAGCCCGGGTGGTCGGAGACTCCGTGATCACCGAAGGCCAAAGCGCTCTGTTGAAATTATTACAAGACCCCTCTTCCCGGGTGGTCTCCCTGTCCGCAATTGCTCTTGGCCGGGTCGCTCCCAAGGGAGACCAGAACGTGGTGAATGCCCTTTTTGCCGTTGCCAAACGAAACCAAGGCAAAAGCTTTGAGCCAACGATTCGTCATTCCTTGCTATCCGCCCTCGACCGAGTTGCCGCAGACGACCAACTTTCCTCCTTTGCCAAATCAGAGGATGTCGAGCAACGCCTCCTTTGCGTTCTGCTTCTTAGGCGCAAGGCTAGCCCCGAGTTGGCTCAATTCCTCGAAGACCAAGAGGATGCCGTGCGCGAAGAAGCGATTCTTGCCATATACGATACGGATGCCATGGATGGTCCCGCTGGCCAAAAATTGCTCTCCGTGGACCCCGCAGGCCTGCCTTTTTATCACCAGGCCCGCTTGGTCGGAGCCTGTTTCAGGTTGGGGACGATCGATTCCGCCGCTCAATTGGGCCGGTTTGTTTCGGACACCGATCTTGACAAACAAATCCGGGCTTTCGCCCTGCATGCTCTTATGCGTTGGTCCGTTCCCTTGGATACCGACCCGGTTCTCGGTCATTATCGTCCCTGT
>JAURNO010000410.1 GCA_030830145.1 Verrucomicrobiota bacterium | reverse complement strand
CCCGCACAGAAGAAAAGCTTCGCTCAAGGAGGCAATGGTCGAGGCAACGATAATCTGGTTGGCCTACTTGGCACTTTGCCCTGCCCCGCTCGGGCCCATGTAGGTAAGGGTCTTCCCCAGAATCTCTAGGACGGGACGGATAGCCTCCACGCTTTCCTCTAGGCCCCCCGCCATAATGGTCAGGTTTGCCTCGCGGGCTCCCTTTTGTCCACCGGAAACGGGGGCGTCTATCCAATCGGAGTCCATCGCAAGCGTCCTCTCATGCCAGGCTCTCGTGGGCTCGACCGCGGTGCTTCCCATGTCGATGACCTTTGAACCGGCGGTCAGCCCTTCGAAAAGTCCGTCCTTGCCTTCCACCACCTCGGTAACGGAACCTGCATTGGGCAGACTGAGAAAAATCAATCCGTCCCCCACCCATTCCGCTACCTCTCGCGGACTGGTGGCAACCTGCGCCCCTTCACCGGCCAGTTCCTCAAGAACTTGCTTGCTCCGGTTGTAAAGGGTGAGCCGGGCACCCGCTCTCATCAGGTGACGGGCCATGGGCTTGCCCATGTTTCCCAGCCCGATGAACCCGATTCGACTGCCTTCTGTGGAATGCATCGGAAGAAAAGGAAATTTCTAGCTCTCCAGTCCACGGATGGTGGACTTGGTGCTGCTGCCGAATTTCTCGGTTTTCACGCCCATGCGCCGGGCGAGCGGGACGAAGAGGTTGCAGAGGGGTGTGTTGTCGTCCGCATCATGGGTGACGTAAGAACCATGTTTATAGCCACCGCCAGCCAAAATAATGGGTAAATTACGCCAGTCATGAGAGGACGCATTGCCAAGATTGGAGCCAAAAAGGACAGCCGTATTCGTAAGGAGTGAAGAGCCGTTTTCCTTATGACTTTTCAAATCCCCAAGAAAGTCGGCAAAGAGCGAAAATTCCTCCTTTTCAATCATTTCCAACTCATCAATTTTATTCTCATCCTTTCCGTGATGGGAAAGGTTATGCCAATCGGTTTTGACACCATCAATATTCGTGGGCACGGCATTGAAAGCACCCAAGGAAAAAGTAATCACGCGGGTGGAGTCGGTCTTGATTGCGAGCGTCATCAAGTCATACATCAGTTTTTGTCTGGCCAAGAGGTCATAGCGGTCCTGAACGTCCTTGGGCTCTTCGTAGCTGACGTCTGGTTTTGGCTTCCGGGCCCACTCTTTGTTCTGTTCGAGCCTGATTTCGAATTCACGAACGGAACTGAAATATTGATCGAGCTTCTCTTTATCCTTATGTCCCAAATTCGAACGCAAAGATCTGGCATCTCCCAAGATCACGTCCAAAATGCTTTTGCCACGATTCAAGTTACTCACCTGTTGCTCGACTTCTTTTGCCGTACCCTGGACAAAAAGCTCCCGGTAAATTTTGGAAGGAGAAGACTGACAGGGAATGGAAACTCCATTGGCATCCCATGAAATCGATTGCCCGCCTCCTCCTGTCCCCAAATTCAAAGAGGGAAAGCGGGTGGACGTCCCTATGTTTCGAGCCATGACTTGATCAATGGAAATGGTATTCTTAAAACCCGCAAGGCCGGGTCGCTCTACACCGGTCAGCCAGGTCATTTCCGAAGCATGTCCGCTGCTTCCCTGCTGATTGGCATGGGAAAGGCCTGAAAACAGCGTAAAGTCTGATCGGTAGTCATCCAAAATCTCGAGGTATGGAGTGCTCTTGTAATCCTTGCCTTCCTTCTCTGGAAAGAGACTGGGACCATGAAAACCAAGCGCCGCATTCATCGCCACGAACCTCTTGGGGGATGAAGATACTTTGGAGGCTTTCCCGAAGACCGGGTTCATTGCATCAAGAAGAGGAAGAGCAAGGGTGACCCCAGCTCCCATCAAAATGGATCTTCTCGACATTCCCCGGCTAGTGGATACGTGAATCATGGCGTTTACTTGTTCTGAATTATATTCGATGAAAGAACCGCATGCAAGAGATCTGCGGTCCTGTAGTCGTGAGCGGAACAGCTCGAAACAATGGAAGCAATTTCATCCCGATCCGAAAAGCCAAGCTCACGACCCGTGGCAAAAGTTAAAAGTTTGGAAACGAATGCACGGGCAAGAACGGAATCATTTCCAGCAAGTTCGTCCATAAACTCATGAATGTTTTCAAAGGGCTCTCCGTCCGAAAAATTCCCGGAAGAATCGACCACGGGGCCTTTTCTGTAGCGAACGGATTGGGCTCGGACCTTGCGCTCGATCCGAGGAGCCGATGGATTCAATGATCGGTAAAAGTCGCGGTATCCCCCAATCGGATTGAAGGATTCCAAGGCAAAACCCAATGGGTCAAACTTGGCATGACATCCTTGACAACTTTCCATAGATCGGTGTTTTTTCAACAAATCACGAAGGGTATCCGCTCCCCGTATATCCGGTTCGACGCCTGAAATACCCGGAGGCGGAGGTGAAGGAGTTTGCCCGAGAATTCGTTCCATCACCCAAACGCCGCGCAAAACGGGTGACGTATTGGTTCCGTTTGCCGTGACCTTGAGAATGCTACCCTGCGTAAGCAAACCTCCCCTTGGCGTACCTGCCGGGAGAGATACCGGGCGAATCTCCGGACCAATCACCCCTTCCACTCCATAAAGCCGAGCAAGTCGTTCATTGAGCATGGCAAAGTCAGACTTCACCAAATTGGATATAGGTAAATTTTCGAGGAACATCCTCCGCACGTAGGCACGCGTTTCTTCGAGCATCGAATATTTTAGGTAATGGTCGAATTCGGGAAACAAGGTACGATCGGGAGAAGTGAAATCTATATTCCTCAGATCCAGCCAGTTGTCGGTAAAGTCCTCGACGAAGCGATCGAATTTTTTGTTCTTTACCAGTGCTTCGGAATATTCCCGCAAACCGGTGACTTTTGGCTTATTGGTGGATCTGTGAGAGTCATAAACGCTCCTCGTCAGGAAGAGCCGGATGCGATCCTTGATTCGTCGGTCAGAAAGCTTGCCTTTTTTTTCATGGAGAAAAAGAAAGCGAGGTGAGGAAAAAAGGGAGCAGAACAAGGTTCGCAAGGAGATGTCAATGCTTTCTCCCTTTGCTCTTTCCGCAAAGTAAAGCTGCCGGTAAGCCTCCATTTCTTCTAATTCGACTGCTTCGCGAAAAGCCAGACCGCCCATCCTCATCAGAAAGCGATCGATGGTTTTGTTTTCGTCTTCACAAAAAAGTTCAAACTTTGGTTTGTACCAGGACTGCTCCCGGTGACTGGGATTGGAGGGAGGAATTTCCCTTCTTTCGATCCCGTCAAAAAGAAGGTCGTATCCATAACGGGGATACCCTTCCCGCAAGGGTCCTTCGATTTCCGCACCGAGAAAAGCAAATCCGGCTCCTTCATATTCATTCACATCGAGATGCTCAAAGCCGGGAATTCGGTAAATGCCCTGAGGATCGAACTTGATCATGTATCCATCATCCAACCACACCTTGATTTCAAAAGCGGTTGGTTTTGAAGAAACAAACTCAGGAGCAGCCACGATTTTTTTCTTGCTGCCAGGTGCATAACTCTCGGCAGTCAGCAGGCAGGTCAACGGTTTTTCTGACTGATAAGCATAGCCATTGATACGAAAGCGGTAGAGCCCGCTCTTGGTTACCCGAGACTCGCGAAGCAAACCTGTCGGATAATTTCCTCCGTAAAAGTGAACAATCGCCCCGTCGTCTAATTTTTTCCACTGCTTGCCAACGTGCGCTTTCAAAGTTTGTTCCCGAAAAGAGATTTTTTTCTCTTTGCTCCGCAAGGGATGATCCACTTGCTTGACTACCTGATCGAATACCAGACCAGCCGTATGCAGGTACTGTTTGAGATGCTCCATTGAAAGGCTCAACGACTCGCCCACATTGTCAAATTCATGGGATCTGCCATCTTCAGGCAAGTGGGAGCCCAATCTCAAATTCGTGCCCATCAGGTCATTGAGGGTGTTTTCGTACTCCTTCCGATTCAATCTTCGAAGAACCGTCCCTTTTGAATATGCATGTGCGTCAATCAGAGGTTTGCTCAAAACCCGGCTGAAATCCTCAAGCTCCTTCTCTGCTGGTCTTTCCAGGACCTTTTTAGGCGGCATCTCACCGCTGATGGCCCGGTCATGGATCCGTTCCCATTTCTCAAAGACCGCCGGATCATCCAACTCGTCGGACAGTTCGTCCATTGCCAGGCCGCCCTTCTTGGCTCCGTCCCCATGGCAATCATAGCAGTGCAGTTCGAGAAAAGGCTTCAAGCTGGTATCCCACTCCCCCGCCAAGACGGAAGCAGCGCTGGCAAAGGCAAATGCTAGAACAAGCTTCATGAACCCCCGAAACCTAGAGGCATTCTAGCAAGGCCATCAACTTTAAAGGCGCTCGTACAAAACGATTTGGCCCCAAGGTTGGGCCGAAAGCACTCGAAAGAAAGCTATGCCGCAGCACTCTGCCGAAAGAACATCGGCTTGGGGTCTACTTCCCTTCCTTCCACCATTTTTTCATCTGGTCGACGTTTGCCTGGATTTCATCAGCCCGTTCCTGCCTGCCCCGGCTTGCCTGTCCGTCGATGTAAATTTTCATATCGCTGTCGTACATCTTCATCGACTCGACTTTTTGGCCCTGATCTCCAGTTTCCTTGATCCACTGGTCAAGTGTCTTTCTCATTTTGAGAAGGGTCTTCGCGTGCTTGGGGTCATTGGCCAAGTTCTTGAGTTCCCAGGGATCGGTTTTCAGGTCGTACAGTTCCTCGGGCGACCGGTT
>JAURNO010000409.1 GCA_030830145.1 Verrucomicrobiota bacterium | reverse complement strand
TCTAATCGTAATGCCTTGAGTGGACAAACGGAAGAATGGAAATAGGATGTTTTAAATGGCAGCGTTTCCACTTTACTACCACCCATTGTATTCCGACGGTTTGGACAGAACCGCCCGATTCCCGGTGGATCGTTACCGTTTGTTGGCTCAGCGCCTGAAAAAGTGGGATACCTCCGGACAGATCACGGTGAAGGAACCCCGTTTGGCCACTCGAGAGGAAATTTTGCTCGTCCACGACGAACTGTACGTCGAAAATTTCTTGAATGGAAGCCTCGGCGAGAAAGAGGTCAGGAGGATTGGACTGAGACCTTGGAAGAAGGAGATCATTCCTCGTACTTTGCGTTTGGTCGGAGGTGCCCTTGAGGGACTGGATGACGTTCTCTCGGGAATTCCGCTGGCTGGAAACATGGCGGGAGGGACCCATCACGCTTTCCGTGGAGAAGGTTCAGGTTATTGTATTTTCAACGATTTGGCGGTTTGTGCCGAGTCGGCTTTGGTTCGCCCGGGCATTGAACGCATATTGATCCTCGACCTGGACGTTCACCAAGGGGACGGAACGGCGGAAATCTTTTCAGGAGACAAGAGAGTCTTTACCGTTTCTTTGCATGCGGAAAATAATTTTCCGTTCCGCAAGAAAAAGAGTGATCTTGATATTGGTTTTGAGAATGGGACGGGTGACGAGGAATATTTGAAAGTCCTTGATGGAGTTCTCGATTTTCTTTCATCTGAAAACTTCGACCTTGTTTTTTTTCAGGCGGGGGTGGATGGATTGGAGTCGGATGCGTTGGGCCTGCTTACTTTGAGCAGAGAGGGGATGCGTGAAAGAAATAAAAAAGTATTTGATTGGCGCAGAAAGATCGACCGCCCCCTTCTGGTTTTCATGGGCGGTGGTTATGCCAAGCCTATCGATGATACGGTGGACGCGTTTTGCGATCTTTTTGTCGCCGCAGCCAAAGAGTCCTCTTGAAGACTATTCGGGGAGAAGCGACTGCTCAGTTCAAAGGGCTTTGATTCTCTTTTCGTAGAGCCTTCGCTGGGTTTGTAATTCTGTTTTAAAGGCGGAAATCTTCGCGAGGTTTTTGAATTGCTTGGGGTCTTTTTTCATGTCGTAGAGTTCTTCGCTTCCGTCTTTGTATCGCATGTATGACCAGTTCGGGGTTCTCATGGAAATTCCACCCCCCGCAAAAGAAAAGGCCGTCTTTTTCACCGAAGCCTTGGGGTTTTCCAAAATGGGCAGGAGACTCGTGCCTTGAACACTCTTGGGGATTGGTAATCCAGTGAGCTCGCAGGCCGTTGGAAACATGTCGACCAACTCGACCATGGAGGAATTCTTTGCGGGTTTTTGACCGGGTGCTTTCATGATGAGCGGCACGCGGGTTACTTCTTCCCTCAGGTTTCCCTTTTGCCAAAAGTGGTGCTCCCCGAGGAGGTAGCCGTGGTCGCTGGTGAAGAATACGGCGGTGTCCTTGTCGAGACCCAGTTCCTTGAGGGTTTTTAGAATCCGCCCGACCTGTTCGTCCATGAAGGTAACGGTCGCCAAATACCCTGCCCACATCCTTTTTTGGTTGTCGGGAAACTTGTCGATTCCATATTTTTTGGAATTGGAACTCGAGATACCCGCTTTGGGCATGTCGTCCCAATCCCCATTCGGCACGAAAGGGAGTTTCATTTGGCTGAAGGGATAGCGAGCGAAATACTGCTCGGGGGCAACGTTCGGATAGTGGGGGCGGACGAAACCGGTTGCCAAAAAGAAGGGTTGATCGTCTTTCTTGAAGCTTTGCAGAAGCTCGATTGATTTGGTTGCCGCTTTCCAGTCCGGTTGATCGGAACCATTTCCGGCGTAATCAACCGTAACGAACATCCGGTAGGGCATTTTGGTGGACTGGCGTCCAGCGAGCTCGGTGGTGAACTTGTTGAGGTTCAGGCACGCGTAGTTTCCAGGTGTGTGAGCCTCTTTGCCGGGCATGTTGTATTTGGCCGACCAACATTCCGGTACATCGTCGCCGTCGGTCCCGGGAATGATGTCCCCGGGCACGCGCATGTGAAAAATCTTGCCTACACGGGTACTTGAGTAACCATTTTTTTGAAAGTGATCGCCCCAGGTAATTTCCTTCCCTCCGTGGTAGCGTCCGCGCATGAAGCTTGCCCTGGAAGGTCGGCAGACTGTTCCTTGACAGTAGGCGTTTTCAAAGAGGGTTCCCCCCTCGGCCAATGCATCGATGTTGGGAGTTTGGGCAACCTGGTTCCCATAGCATCCGAGGGCATCGGCTTTGAGGTCGTCGGAAACGATCAGCAATATGTTTTTGACTTTTGAGTAAGCCGAAAGGCAAAGGAAAGCTCCGAGGAGAAGAACTATTTTGGGGGTCACGAATTGAGATGATTGAGGCTCTTGCGGATGCTTTGCAGTGGGGAAGGGGAGTGGTCCTGCTCGACATGGCAATGCTTGACCCCAGCCTTTTGAGCTGCCCGCATGATCGGTTTCATCGGTATCATGCCATCTCCGATTTCATCAAAGGCATCCGGGGCGAGCTTTCCGTAATTCGGGCAAACGGTTCCCTTTTTCAAGTCCTTGAGGTGGAGTTGTGAAATACGCCGTCCGAGTTTTCGAATCATGGAAACCGGGTCTACGCCGCCGACTTTTACCCAAAAGACGTCGACTTCGAAGAACATTTCGGGGGAGAACGATTCCACGAAGACATCGTAGCCGGTTTTGCCTTTGTTCATGGGTTTGAATTCGAAGGCATGGTTGTGATACGCCAAACGGATACCTGCCTGCTTGGCTAGGGTGGCTCCCTTGTTTAGCGAATCGGCTGTTTTTTCGTAAGCGGACAAGTCGGTGCGGTCAACCTCATGCAGGTAGGGAACAACGAGATCCGTAAGCTTGTGTTCGCGGGCGGTCTCGAGAATTTTCTCAAAGGGTTGAACCCCTTTTTTCTCGGGTGCCAAGAGGGAATTCCAGTCAAAATGAGAAGAGTTGACTTGCATGCCCCGTTCGCGGGATTGCCTGATCATTTCAATGGCTTGGGGAGAAGGAAATCCATAAGGCTCAACCTGCTTGTATCCAATGTTGGCAACCTCCTGGATTGTTTTGCCGAGGTCTTGCTTGATCGGGTTGCGCAGGGTGTACAACTGAAGGCCGACTTCGTCGAGGTAAGGAAGGCCTGATTTACGGGCAAAGGTTGGAAGGCAAAGCGTTAAGCCGCTAGCTTGGTAGATGAAGGATCGTCGGTTCATGGCACAATCCTATACCGCCAAGGACAAGAGTTTGGCAAGAGATCAATTGGGTTATTACTTTTCTTGGGGATCAGGCTCGGTGTTCCTTGAAGGCAAGAGAGAGCTTTTCAGTTTCCTGAACAAAGACAGGAAGAACAAGAACAGATGAAGACAAGTGGGCAGGGCGGCGGATACCCCCATGATCATACCGAAGTAAATGTTCTTGGCATTTTCCCGCCCGGTTGGATCCTGAAGAGCTTGAACGGCCCGGTTGGTGTACTTGGTTCCCCTCTGAGCAAGTTCTTCCGGAGCGCTTTCCCACAGGCTGATGATCCAACCCCCGAAGGTAAATACAAAGAGCACCCAAAGGGTAGCCAAGACCGCAATGACGAGATCCAACGAAAGATGGAAGACGTATTCGGAGGTCTTGGTCGAGGCGAGGGCACGGCGAATGATCCAAATCGTTATGAAGAATGAAAGGCTGTCGAAAAGGGCTCCGAAAATTCCCACTGGGATTTGGAGCTTGATATAGTGAGAGGCTTCGTGGGTCATCATGTACTGAGGGAAAGCCGTGTAGATGGCCCACCAGTAGCAGACTATGTTTAGAACAATGAAGAAGAGGAAGAGAATCGGAAAGAATACCTGGATCGCACCCCGTTTTCTTTCATAAAGATCGAGAACCTGATGCAGGGCGTCCCGCCAAGTTGCAATGACCCCAATCATTCCTGAATTGGTAGGGTTGCCCGAATCTCAGACAGAGACGTGTCTTTGCTCTTCGACCGATTGCTCGCAAGCCTCGATAATTTTCATGCAAGTAATGGCATCGTCCAAAGTGGATAGTGGTTTTTTGCCTTTGCCAATGACTTCATCGAGGAAATGCTTCCCCATTGAGCGAATGGTGTAGGGGTAAGCAGAATAAGTTTGGGAGTGAACGACGGCGGGCGTATTCTCCACCCAGTCCCGATAACTGTAACGGGTCGCTCCCTTGGTTCCGATTACTTTGATCATGAAGGTCCAGGGATCCCCGGCGTGGTCGTCGGAGGCAAAACTGGCGCACAAGTGGGAAAGGGAGTTGTTTTGCATTTGCAGTGTGACCATGGCTAGGTTCTCCTGCGGCACGCTACCGTCGTTGATCGTAGTTTTCATGCAGGAGGCCATTTTAGGCGCTCCCGAAAGATAGAGCGTACAGTAGGCATGGTGGGTAAGGATTTGACGGATGACACCGGGATACCTGCCGGCGACTTCTTCGGGGTGGTGGATGTTGTAGAGGACGTAAAGGGAAACGATCTCTCCGAGTTTCCCGCTTTCGATCATGTCCTTTGCCCGCATGACGGAGGGTTCGTAGATGTAATTATGTACGGGAGCGACTTGGACTCCTTTGCGTTCGGCTGCTTCCTTGATTTCCTCGATCTCGGTGATCGTGACTGCGGTGGGCTTTTCCACGAGGACGTGCTTGCCTGCTTCAATGGCCTGCATGGAGTAGGAATGGTGGGTTTCCATGTTGGTGAGAACGTAGACGACGTCGACTGCCTCGATCAATTCCTCCACGCTGTCGAAAACCTTGGTTCCGAAAAGCTCGGCTTTTTCCTCCGCCTTGGAACGAGTACGGTTCCAAATGCCGGTCAATTCGGCACCTGCCGAAGAGTTCACTCCTTCTCCGTGGAGGTATGCTATATCTCCTGCTCCAATAAAACCTACTTTGA
>JAURNO010000408.1 GCA_030830145.1 Verrucomicrobiota bacterium | reverse complement strand
TGCGTTTCTCGGGGTCATGCTTTTCATCTTTTACCGGGAACTTGGCCTTGGTTTTCCGAAGCCAAGCATCGAGGGTCTTTCTCATTTGCTTGGCTCGCTTGGATTCCTTTGCGAACAGGTCCTTTTGCTCCTCCTGATCCTGCCCCAAGTGGTAGAGTTCATCCCGACCGTCTTCGTGGTAGTGAATGAGCTTCCACTTGTCCTCCATGATGATCGAACTTGGCTCGCCTCCTTGATTCCCATAGTGGGGATAGTGCCAAAACAAAGGCCGGGCGGAAATGGATTCGCCTTTCAGCAGAGGTACGAGACTGACCCCGTCGACCTTTTGCTTCTTGGGTAAGGGAACTCCGCATAACTCGAGAAGAGTTGGGTACCAATCGACTCCACTTACCGGGGCGTCGCTGCTGGAACCGGATTTGGTTATGCCGGGCGCCTTCAGGTAGAAAGGTTCTCGGATCCCGCCTTCCCATTGTCGTCCTTTGCCTCCCCGGAGAGGAAGGTTGGAGGTTGCGTAGGCGTCTCCGGAAGAAACCCCGCCGTTATCCGAAGTGAAGCAAACGATAGTGTTCTCGTCCAGTCCATGCTCGTCGAGTTTCGCTAGAACCGTCCCAATCGCATCGTCCATGAGCTCGATCATACCGGCATAGATGGGACAGTCCTGAACTTGCCGTACGTTGAGTCTGCGGTCGAAGAGGAAGCGCTCCTTGACCAGACCCATTTTTTGAGCTTTGGTCCGATATTTCTTCCAAAGCTCATGGGTTGTCTGAATCGGTCCATGCACGGTGTAAAAGGAAAGATAGGCGAGGAAGGGTTGATCCTTGTGCTTTTCGATGAAGTCGGCGGTTTCCTGACCGAGACGCATGGTGAGGGACTCTCCCGCAGGTCCGGACTCGAGGTTGGGGTTTTGCCAGGGTGAGAAAAAACCTCCGCGCGGACTGCCGACGTCCCACCCGCCCTTGTTGATTTCGAAACCGTGGTCCGTGGGCCAGGACCCCTTGCCCCCTAGGTGCCACTTGCCGGCGAAGAAAGTCTTGTATCCATCGGCCTGCATCGCCTCCGCCAAAGTAATCTCGGAAGCCCTCAGGTTGCGTTCGTATTCCGGTGGAAGGAGACTGTCGTGGCGTTTCGTTCCTCTCCATGCTTCTCCGGCCCTGTCTCCGATCCAAGTCGTGATCCCGTGATTGGGCGGATATTTACCAGTCAGGATGCTTGCTCGCGAGGGGCTGCATACCTGACAGGTTGCGTATCCGCGGGTGAACTTCATTCCTTCTTCGGCGATACGATCGACATGGGGGCTTTCGTAGAAGGTGGAGCCTTCGTTGCTCAGGTCCTTCCACCCCATGTCGTCCACGAGGATGAACAACACGTTGGGTTTCTTGGCCTGGGATGAAATAAGACCGAGTGTGAGTCCGATGAGGACGAGGAAGATTTTGCGTACCATTGTCCTATTTGTGAAAGCTCGAATCTTGTTGGCAACCTTGAAATGGAAGAAGTCGCCGAGTTTGCGTTTTGGCCCAAAGGGCTTCAATGCTTAGCTCAATCCGTCCAATGCGTCGTTGAAGAGGGCGCTCGGTCGCATTGCGGCGGAAGCTTTTCGTTCGTCCGGTAAGTAGTACCCCCCGAGGTCGACCGGCTTGCCTTGGGCGGCGTTGAGCTCTTCGACGATGGCCTGTTCGTTTTTACGCAAGGTGTTGGCGAGTGGCCCAAAGCGTTCTTGTAATTCGGAGTCTCCTTCTTGTCCGGCAAGGGCTTCCGCCCAGAAGAGAGCCAAATAAAAGTGACTTCCCCGATTATCCAGCTCATTGACCTTGCGGGAAGGTGATTTGTTCTCGTCGAGGAATTTACCGATCGCATCGTTGAGGCAATCGGCCAAGACCTTCGCTTTGGCGTTGCCGCTTTTTTCGGCCAAGTCCTCCAAGGACACACCGATTGCCAGAAACTCGCCGAGGGAATCCCAACGGAGATGTCCTTCCTCTACGAATTGCTGAACGTGCTTGGGAGCGGATCCGCCCGCCCCCGTCTCAAAGAGGCCTCCTCCGGCAAGCAAGGGAACGATCGACAGCATCTTTGCGCTTGTTCCGAGTTCGAGAATGGGGAAGAGGTCGGTCAGGTAATCACGCAGAACATTGCCGGTTGCCGAAATGGTGTCGAGTCCGTCCTTGCACCGTTGGCAGGTCTGCTTAGTCGCTTCGATGGGTGGAAGGATGCTCAGGTCCAATCCCGCGGTATCCAATTGGGGGAGCTCGGCTTGAACGTAGGAAATGAGGTTGGCATCGTGCGGACGATTCTCGTCCAACCAAAAAATAACGGGGTTCCCGCTTAGGCGGGCACGGTTGACGGCCAATTTCACCCAGTCGACAATAGCGACTTTCTTGGTTTGGCACATGCGCCAGAGGTCGCCGGTATGTACCTCGTGAGAAAGAAGTTCGTTTCCGTTTTCGTCAAGCACCCGGATCGTCCCCGGTTGCTCGATCTCGAAGGTCTTGTCGTGTGAACCGTACTCCTCGGCCTTCTTGGCCATCAATCCTACATTCGCGACGTTCCCCATGGTGGTGACATCAAAGGCTCCATGCTCCTTGCAGAAGTCGATGGTTGATTGGTAGACGCCTGCGTAATTGCGGTCGGGTATGACGGCCTTGGTGTCCTTTGGGTTGCCATCGGGGCCCCACATCCGTCCAGAGGTCCGTATCATGGCGGGCATGGAGGCATCGATGATTACGTCGCTTGGAACATGCAGGTTGGTTATGCCCTTGTCCGAATTGACCATGGCGAGGGCAGGGCGATTCTCCAATGCTTCTTCCAACTTGGACTGGATGGCAGACTGTTTTTCAGGGCTCATGGTCTCGAGCACTCGGTAGAAATCACTCAGCCCGTTGTTTGGATTGAAACCGGCGGTGGTAAACTCGTTTTCGAATTCTTCCAGCACATCTCCGAGATAAGCTTCGACGCAATGGCCGAATATGATCGGGTCGGAAACCTTCATCATGGTCGCTTTCATATGCAAGGAGAACAGAACGTTCTCCTCGAGAGCATCGTCAAGTTGCTCGGCGAGAAAGGACCGGAGGGCACTACGGTCCATTGCCGATGCATCGATGACCTCGCCTTCAAGCAAGGAAAGTCCTTCTTTCAGGGTTTTCTTTTCGCCGGATGAGTTGATGAACTCGATCTTCACTGTCGAGTCTTGCTTGATAACGACTGATTTCTCGCTTCCGTAAAAATCTCCTGATCTCATGTGGGCGACGTGTGTCTTCGAGTCGCTCGCCCAGGAACCCATTGAGTGGGGGTTCTTTTGGGCGTATTCCTTGACCGGTTTGGCTACTCTGCGGTCGGAATTGCCTTCCCGGAGAACGGGGTTTACGGCAGAACCAAGGATTTTTGCATAGGTTGCCCGAACCGCTTGCTCTTCATCGGATTGAGGGTCCGTCGGGAAATCAGGAATAGCGTAACCTTTGTTTTGCAGTTCTTTGATCGCATCTTGGAGTTGGGGGATCGACGCGCTGACATTGGGGAGTTTTACAATGTTCGCCTCCGGTCGGGTAGCCAATTGACCCAATTCCGAGAGGGCGTCTGAAACACGTTGATCGGGCTTCAGGGCATCTGGGAAATGCGAGAGGATTCGACCTGCCAAGGAAATGTCCTTAAGCTCGAAATCGATTCCGGTGCCGGTAGTGAAGGCACGCAAGATGGGAAGGAGCGAGTGGGTCGCCAAGGCCGGAGCCTCGTCCGTTTTAGTGTAGGCTATTGTGGAGATCGAAGACATGAGTGGTTCTATATTAGGAAAAGAGGTAAACTAAAGGCCTCCTTGCATGCCTGCAACCTTGTTCGAGGGAAAACAGGGTAGTTCTTTGGCCTTTTGCTTTGCTTTTCGAAAATAAGTTTAAAGAGTGGTTATGATGAACCATATAATTGCTTTGGTTGTTGCCATGGTTTTGGTCCTCTCGCTCCATGGACAGGAATGGCTTTCCTTGACCAACCTGCAAGGAGTTGCCATCGAGGCCCGGGTTCTTCAGTTGAAAGGCGATCGAGTCCAGTTGATGGGGAGAAATGGGAAAACCTATGTGATTCCCATTGCAGTTCTTTCTCAAGAAAGCAGAAAGCTAATAGCGGAGCAGGCTAAACCGTCTTCTAATGCTCCGTCTTCGGTTGGTCCCCGTGAGCAGTCGGTTGAAAGCGCATTTAGTTTCGAGCAAATGAACGAGACCTTTGCTCAGCCTTTGTTCAAAGACATTTCTCTTTGGGATGACGATCCCAAGGAAGTGGGCAAGCGGTTGGGTTGGCCACTTGAATCATCGACGGATCATTCGGTCAGCTTCAGGTACTATGCATCAAAATCCTATGCGTTGTTGGGGGCCAGACCTTATTCGGCGGCTTTGTACGGCTCACCGGGAAAAACATTGGGTTTGTCGGTCGTATTCGCCAACAAAGGGGATTGTTTTGCATCTGCAGGGACCGCCGAAGCTCATTTCAAGGCGGGCTCGGTTACCAAAGACCCCAAGGTTTTGCAGCAATGGATCGAGCGTGACGAGGCAAACATCAAGGAAACCCTGGAAAAGGTCTTGGGCAAACCGCGAAGACAAAATTATGGACAGGGTTCCTCCAAACGAAAAGTTTCCCGATGGGATTGGTCGGGGCATAGCTTTTTGCTTTCCGTCGCCGAAAGTGACTTCGTTAGCCTTGCCATCGAATCGGTCGAATCCGCGGATGCCCGGGGCAAGCCTAAAAAAGTTGCGGACATGCACATTCGCCGTGTGCATCGGGCGAACGTGGAAAATCGAACAAACGGGGATGCCGTGATTCGAAACATCCCCATGGTTGATCAAGGTCCCAAGGGGTATTGTGTCCCAGCGACCTTCGAGCGCTGCATGAGATATATGGAAATTCCGGCCGATATGTATTTGTTGGCAATGGCCGGCAGCACTGGGTTGGGTGGTGGAACTCATACTCCGACCTTGGTCAAGTCGGTGCAGCAGGAAGTCTGGGCGGCGGGTCGAACTTTCGATGCCTTGTCGGGGCACCCGAGTTTCCGTGAAATTCAGCGTATGATCGATTCGGGCGTTCCCATCTTATGGGGTTTGCACTCAACTGAAACTTTCAACCGTATTGCGAACAATCGAACGACCCAAAGGAAGTCGATCAACCCAAAGGATTGGAAGAAAACGGTGGAGGAAGAGTCCGAGGGCATCCTCAAAAGACCGAAGCCCCACATTCAGGACAGCAGGCATATTTGCATCATTCATGGCTACAACAAGGAAACCGAAGAAATCGCCTTTACCGATTCGTGGGGTGAAAGATACCGCGAGCGATGGATTTCGGCGGCCGAGGCCGAGCATTTTTCTCAAGGTCGCTGTTGGGTAATCAAATATTGATTTGGATTGGGTTTGATTTGGTTTGGGCTTGAGCCCAAGACTCCAACTTATTGCTTGCCGAAATTACCGTCTTCACAAGCCTTGAGGAAGGATTCGCCGGCAGACTTGAGGTCTTCCCATTCTCGGCGAATTCGTTTGGTGTCTTCGGAGCAAATTTCTCCGTCATCCGAATAGGTTGCTGAAACGATTTGAAGAAGATCCGAAAATTCGCTTACCAGTTTTTGAGTATGGGCAAAAAGGTTTTTGGTCGCCTCTTCATCGACCTTGGGGTTCGGGCAGTAAAAACCGTCCGCTTTTTGGCAGAGCCATGAAATGATTTGCTCATCCCCGGTGGCTTCGAAGATTTTGGCAAGTCGGTCAAGCGGGTTGGTGGCCCCGCTGTCGGTCGGTTCGCCCCCGGGTTGACACCATTTGTACAGGAGGGAAGGGGAGACCCCGAGATCCGAGGCAATGGTTTTAACACCGACGTGCTCCATGGATCCCTTGAGAACTTCATGTGATTTCATGGACTGACTATAACCTCCGTCGATGGTCTTTAACCATTATAAAAATTAAAATGTATTATAATTGGATGCGGACCTATCGAACTTATTGGGGGCCTGTTTCCAAAGGGCGTCAACAAGTGACATTTTTTTACCTGACAAGAAAGATTGTGTTTGGTTTGAACTCTGGTTCCAGGTAGTAGGATGAGGGTGGGATAACTAAGCGAACCTACGAAGCAATAAATGCGTTTGCTCAAGAGCATCATCAATGGATGGACCGTATGCAAATACGCCTTCGTCGTGTCCTTCCGTTACAAAAAAACCGCAGTTGTCCGCACTCTGTCTGACGATGTGATCCATTGCGATTGCCATTTGGGGTGTTCCGTACTCGACGTCTTTCGGGGTCTTTGGAACCGTGCCGTCAAGGAGCATGGAATCGAAAATCTTTCTATTATGGAAGTGGATGACCGAATGGATTGACTCTTTGGCGGAGTAAATCGCTCCATGGGTCATGGACTCGGAGGACGCCTTGGTTCTGCCAATCGCCCTCACTTGATTTTTTTCCAGTTCAAAAGATTGGATCAGGCAATAGTCGCGCTCCCGGAGGATTGGGATTCCCCCGGTAGCCGTCCCCGTTATGATGAATTCAAGTCCTGAATTTCTCATGCTGACGTTTCCAAAACCGATGCCATTTGGATAAGTTCCGATCAAGCCGAGTTGATGAAGACTTCCTCTTGCATCGTTCAGTTTTTCCCAATCCGGGTGCTTCGGAATATCTCCTTGCGTCATGGAGAGGGAAAATTTGATGTAGCCCTCGTCAAAGTTCACTCTTTTTTCGTTCTGGAAAAAGCCCGCGGATGCCTTCCTCCGAAGCCTCGCAGATTCCTCTTTCGCAAATGAGCTTGTCCACGAGTCGAGCCGGGGTGACGTCGAAACCCCAGTTTTTCGCCTTGGTTTGCGGCGGGCAGTGCCGAACGCTCGCCCATTCGCCATTGGAACTGGATAAACCGGAAACCAAGGTGACTTCGTCGGGCGATCTTTCTTCTATGGGAATGTCTTTGATCCCATCCCGGATTGCGAAATCAAAGGTGGAGGAGGGCAAGGCGACGTAAAAGGGAACATTGTTGTCCTTGGCGGCGAGGGCTTTCAAATAGGTTCCGATTTTGTTTGCGACGTCCCCGGTCGCAGTCGTTCGGTCGGTTCCTACCAAGACCATGTCGACCAAGCCGCGTTGCATCAAATGTCCCCCCAGATTATCGGTAACAAGGGTGTGGGGAACTCCGTGCTGGCAAAGTTCCCAACAGGTTAGGCTGGCGCCTTGATTTCGGGGCCTGGTTTCGTCGACCCAAACATGAACGTCAATACCGGAGTCATGGGCGGCATAGATGGGAGCGGTTGCTGAACCGTAATCGACGAAGGCCAACCAACCTGCATTGCAATGAGTGAGGATATGAACGGTGTCTCCTCCTTTTTGGTTACTGGTTTCCGCAATGATTTTCTTTCCGTGTCTTCCGATCCTTCTACAAAACTCAGCGTCCTCGTCCGCAATC
>JAURNO010000407.1 GCA_030830145.1 Verrucomicrobiota bacterium | reverse complement strand
GGGCCTGCCCTACCGTGGTCACGTAGTCGAAATAAATCGCATCCCGACCGAGCGCCTTCGCCAGAACCGGATAGTATTCATTGGAGTTATGAAATTTTGACTCATGCCCAAGAAAAAGAACGCGGATCGGCTTGGCGGAAGCACTTCCGAAAAGCAGTGTCCACAAAAGCAAAAGAAAGGATAATCGACGCATGTTCGTGACGGGCATTGGGAATCGGCAAAGGGTAAGGAAAAACGAAGACCCTTACTTTACCATGAACTCCTTTAAAACGATAGGTTGACTTCGTCATCTTTTATTGAAAGTTAGCCATATGGAAAAAATCGATATTTCCAGCCGCCAGAGAGAGTTCCTGAAAAAAATCGAATCTCCCACTAACTTTTTAAGGTTACTTGATACACTCGAGGGTATTTCTTTTTTTGCAAAAGATCATAAATTTCGTTTAATCTTCGCCAATCCTCATTTCTATCGAAGGCTCGGCTTGAAATCGGAAAAAGAGATCCTCGGGAAAGATGACTTCGAGCTTTTCCCCGAGCCCTTGGCCAAGAAGTTCAGGAAGGACGACGAGTGGATCATTGCCAAATCCAAACCGATGAATGGGTTGGTCGAATTATTCCTGAATCTCCAAGGCATTCCGGCTTGGTACCTGACCAACAAATTCCCGATTTTAAACAAGCAGGGTAAACCAGTGGGTGTCATGGGGACGGTGCAAAGATACGACAAGGACACCCTAAGGCTTACCCGGGACCAAAAAATGGAATCGATCATCGAACAATTACGCAGCAGCACAACCAAGGCTCCGAACATCAATCGCCTCGCTGAGGCAAACGGTATGTCCCACCGGCAACTCAACCGCAGATTCAAGGAGGCAACGGGACTTACTCCGCAACAGTTCATGGTTCGATCGCGAATCGAGAAGGCCTGTGAAATTCTCCGAGAATCCGATCTTCCGATTTCGGACCTAGCCTACGACTTGGGTTTTTGCGATCAGAGTGCCTTCACCGCTCAGTTCCGTAAAAGAATGACCCTTACCCCCAAGAAATATCGTGAGCAGTACGGACGGGACTAGGGGCCCACAAAGCTTTTCTTAACGACTTGAGCATAGATCAAATCACTTGGACTTAGGTTGTCCGCTCTTCCACAACACGATCTTGTCCAAGTCGTTTTTCGAGGCAGGTCCTTTCGTACTGCGACCCCGCTTGACGTCTTTCTCGAGAAGGGCAAGAAGTTTGGCCACCACCTCTGGTTTTTCGCGGTAAAGGTTATTCTTTTCCCCCACGTCGGCCTTCATGTCGTAGAGCTGTGCAGGAGCAGAACCCTTGGCTTGGTTTTCCTTGGGAGAAGTCCAACCCCCGGAGGCTCGGGCCAAGAGCAGCTTCCACTGACCTTGCCGGTAAGCGAAGTGACCGCTTATGGAGTGATGAATGACCCCGTTGCGGCTGGAAACGATCGGTTTCCCGGACAGGGCCGGAAGGAAACTGACGCTATCCTCAGCGCTTCCTTCGGGTACCTTCGTATCCAAAACCTCGGATACGGTGGCAAAGAGATCGGTGAGACAGATCAATTGATCGGACCGACTACCGGGCTTCACTTTCCCGGGCCACTTTACGATAAAAGGGATTCTATGACCTCCATCCCAAAGGTCGGCTTTTGAGCCGCGCAGATGAGCGCTTACAGCATGACCCTTGTCGGCTAACTCTTCTATGCCGGCAGCTTTGGAACAACCGTTGTCACTGGTAAAGACGAACAAGGTGTTCTCGGCTTCCCCGATCCTGTCCAAGGCAGCTTGAATCTCACCCACCACGTTTTCAGTCTGCATGACGAAATCCCCGTACTTGCCAAGCCCGCTCTTGCCTTCCCATTCGGGTGTGGGAACAATGGGCGTGTGAGGTGAACCCAAGGGCACGTAAAGAAAGAATGGCTTTTTTGAATCTTTACGCGACTCAATGTACTTGACCGATTCACGGGTCAGACGGGGAAGCATATTGATGACAGGATCATGAGCGACGACCTTGTCGTCCTCGATCACAGCCTCCATGTTTCGGGCATGATGAAAGCCGCGAAAATAATCGAAACCCCGATGTAGTGGACCGTCCGGAATCCTCGCCCCCACAGGCGGTGTCTTGTGCTTCTTTCGCGAATACTCATCACCGCTCTTCGGGTCGAGATATTTGAAATTAAGGTGCCACTTTCCGATGATCGCCGTGTTATAACCCTGTTGCTTGAGAAAACTCGCCACAGTGGGCCGATCCTTGGCAATCAAGCAGGGAGAGAACCCCTGCACCACCCCCGATTGCAATTTAGTGCGCCAACTGTAGCGCCCGGTCAGCACGCCGTACCGAGTGGGCGTGCATACCGATGACCCGGAGTGAGCATCGGTAAAAATCATTCCCTCCGAGGCAAGCTTGTCGACGTGAGGGGTCGGGATCTTTCCGTTCTTCGGATTCAGGCATTGAATGTCGCCATACCCCAAATCGTCGCAAATGACATACACGATATTGGGCTTTTCCCCGGCAAAGGCTTGAAAAAGGAAGGGCAGAAAAAACAGAAGCAGGAATCGATTCATCCGCGAACTCTCATCGTTTTAACTTGATCAGACAAGACTTTTTCAAGTTCGATTGAATAGTATTCGCAGATACCCTCACGGCTTTTGACAAATCCT
Source organism: Verrucomicrobiota bacterium (assembly GCA_030830145.1). Classification (GTDB taxonomy): domain Bacteria; phylum Verrucomicrobiota; class Verrucomicrobiia; order Opitutales; family Seribacteraceae; genus Seribacter. Next base: position 7,707 of record JAURNO010000407.1, on the reverse strand, counting down.
GAATCTGATGAATTTGAAAGCTTGCTTGCTCGATTTTCTCATCTACATTAACTCCCCAATTTCAACATTGTCATTCATCCCCAAAACCATCGACTTCCATTCAGCCGATATTCCCACTCAATCCCTACACCCGCTTCAGTAAGTACAAAGAACGACAAGCTTAATAACTTTCCAAAATAAATCCGAAAACATGCGACACTCACCGATCAAACCTATACTTTTCAAGGAAAACCGGCAGCGACTGGGCCAGTTGCTCGAACCTCAATCGCTTGCCGTCGTCAACGCCAACGACGTCCTTCCTACCAATGCGGACGGCACATTCATAATCCATCCGAATGCCGACTTGTTTTACCTTACGGGAATCGAGCAGGAGGAAAGCATTCTCGTCCTGTTTCCCGATGCACCAGACCCGAAACATCGCGAAATTCTTTTTCTGCGCGAGCCAAGCGAGCACCTGAGAATTTGGGAAGGCTTCAAGCACAGCAAAGAAGATGCGAGAAAGATTTCCGGAATCGACTCGGTTCATTGGATCAGCGAATTTCCCGTTCTTTTCAAAATCCTCATGTTCGAGGCCAAGAAAGCTTACTTGAACAACAACGAACATAACCGGGCCCCCGACGAGGTGGAGACCCGAGACCAACGTTTCATCAGCCAAGTCCAAAGGGATTTCCCCCTCCATGGAATCGACCGATTGGCTCCTTTGCTTCACGAATTAAGGTTCGTCAAAGATCCACTGGAAATTGAAATGATCAAGGAAGCCGTCGACGTGACCAACCGCGGCTTTCGAAAGGTGCTTCGAATGATCAAACCCGGAGTGAAGGAATTTGAGATCGAAGGAGAATACTCCCGCGAATTCATACGCAGACGATGCAAATTCGCTTACTCGCCTATTATCGCATCCGGAGCCAACGCCTGCACTTTGCACTACTTGCAAAACGACCAAGAATGCAAAAAAGGCGAGATGCTGCTCATGGACGTCGGGGCATGCTATGGAAATTATAACGCCGACCTAACCCGAACCGTGCCAGTCAGCGGCAAGTTCAACCGCAGACAAAAACAAGTCTACAAGTCCGTCCTGCGTGTCCTCCGTCAATCAATCGACAATGCGACTGTCGGAAAAGCCCACAAGGAATGGCAAACGGACTCTCACGAGATGATGACCGAGGAGATGCTTCGCTTGAAACTCATCAGCAAAGAGGAAGTGAAAAAGCAAGACCCGGCCAATCCCGCCTGCAGGAAATATTTCATGCACGGCTTGGGACACCCCATGGGACTTGACGTCCACGACGTCAATTCCGGCCAGCATGTTTTCAAGGAGAATGCCGTGTACACGGTCGAACCTGGAATTTACATTCCCGAAGAGGGACTCGGAGTCAGACTGGAGGACGACATCGTAATTACCGCGGACGGCCCCGTAAACCTGATGGCGAAAACTCCGATCGAGCCTGATGAAATCGAACAGATCATGAATCGTTAGAACGCCTCCCTTCTGAAGAAAGCATTCCCACTGGGTTCAATTCCTTCAACCCTTTTTTTAGGGCTTTATTTGGTATCACTGCATACTTTATCAAAATCATTTCAAGCATTTCTTCAGGTGGTGAAACTTTAAGTTGCTATAATCGTTCTATCTCCCAGCTAAAGTACTATGTTACACAACTTTCTTATATTCGAACGAGGGAAAAAGTGGGTGATTCCATCCTTCATTTGGGCTTTCGCTTTTTTTCAGGCCTTGAATGCAAAACCCGAAATCGAAGTCAAGAAGGACTTGGTCTACGCCACCAAAGAAAAACTCGAACTGAAACTGGATGCCTATCTTCCCGTTGGCTCAAAAGTGCGCCCATCCGTTCTCGTCATTCATGGCGGGGGATGGAAGTTCGGCTCAAAGAGGCAATTGGCCAAGTATGCTGCGGGCCTTGCCGGCAGGGGCTTCAACGCATTCGCAATCAACTACCGGTTGGCTCCGAAATACAAACACCCCGCCCAGATTGAGGATTGTCGGGACGCTGTGCGTTGGATCAAAAAAAACAGCGCTCAATACGGCGGTGACCCGGACAGAATCGGTGCAATTGGTTATTCGGCGGGAGCCCATTTGGCCTGCATGCTTGCGGTTACGGGAAAGCAACCGGGAGAAAACGAGGTCGGAACCAATATCCTCGTTGCCGCAGGCGGAGGCACCCCATGCGAATTCATGAGTATTCCAGCGAAAAACAAGACTTTGGCCTATTGGCTGGGTGGGTCACGCCAGGAAGCACCCAAGGCCTATCGGGAGGCATCACCCCTCGAGTTTCTTGACAAGGGGGATTCCCCCATCTTTTTTTTCCACGGAGAGACAGACTTTTTGGTTGGTATGTCCGGAGCTAAAAAAATGTCCGACAAGATGAAGAAATTGGGAATCGACACCCATTTTCACACGATCAAGGAAGCCGGTCATTTTCGGGCCGTATTCAACTCCAAGGCGATTGGAGCAAGTTTCGACTTTCTTGAGAAGCACCTCAAGAAAACGGAACCGAAGAAAAAAAGATAACCCCACTCATCCGGATTCCCGGTTCATTTTCCGAACCATGGCCTCAAAGGGAAACCCGCGGAACCTGAGCCATCTCTGGATCCGGCAGAAGATGCAGGTTTTTTCCTGCCTTGAAGCGGAACCACTTGGCAACCAAAACATCGGGTAAGGAAAGCAACCGGTCCTGAAGGGCAAGGAGGCTGTCGTTGTAAAAGGCTCGGGCAAGGGCAATTCGGTCTTCGGTGTCGACCAATTCCTTCATGAAGGACGCATAGTTTTGATCAGCCCTTAAATTCGGATGGTTTTCCGACAAGGCAAACAATCCACCGACCAAACCGGAACCTCGGTTTATTTCCTCACCCACCTCCCCTCTTTGACTTCCAGCTGCGGTCACACCGGATGAACGGACGGAAGCAACGAGTTCCTGCACTTGGCTTTCGTATTCCGAAATACCTTTCACGCATTCGAGCAAACGGGGAATTAGATCTTCGCGGCGCTTCAATTGAATTTTGATCAGACTCAGAGCATGGGTAAGTCGATTACGTACGCGGATCAATCCATTATACAAAAGAGAAAGGTAAAACAAACCGGCAACGGCAAGAAAGCCCGCACCAGCCGACACCACCCATCCGGGATTTTGATAAAAGGCTTCCTGCACTTCCATTCCGGTCTCCACTGAGATTGCAACGACGGGAATGGCCAACGCGGTGAAGAAAGAGAACAGAAAGATGAAAAAGGCCCATAGGCTCTTCGAGCGAATGATCTGAGCTTCCGACTTAGAGGAAATGACGAAATATCGGGCCTCCTTTGTTTGCGCGATCATGGGTTGCGCGACCTCTTCCCTCAATTTGGCCGAACCAAGAACATAAAGTTCGTCGCCGGGTGAGAGTGAACTCTCGGAAAACCTTCTGCGGTGGGTTGAATTCGCAATCGCTCCACTCGGTCCCTTCCCGTAGTATAGTGGGTCGGACGGACCGCAACTGCGAGACATCGTGGAAGGAGCGTCAACTTTGGCTCCCTCCGGTTCGATGAGGAGTTCCCCCGTATCATCCAAAAGAAAGAAAGCTTGGATTCCCCCTCCCGAATCGACTTTCCGCCAACCGCTCTTGGTGCGGGTCTTCCTATTCCCATCCTTGTCACGATAGCTTTCCGTTTTCTTCCAATGCTCGGAAATGCTCCATTCATGCCACACGCTTGGTCTTTCGGTCAGGTAAGTCTGTAACGGGGCATCCGATTTGACCGCACCTTTGATCTCGTTCAATCCGTAAAACCCCCCTTTGACCTTGGAAGTCGGAACGTCTTCAACGGTTCGCTTGAACAAAACGACCGACCTCCACCAAAACAGAAGAGCAAAGGAGATCAAAAGGGGAATGGCGGCAAATTCCATGAAAGATTCCACAAAAGGTAATCATTTCGACAGAGGCAAGCCTTAGAAAAAGAGATGCCCGAGTTCCCGATCTTTTTTTCTCAGAGGGAAAGTGACTTCTTGACCAGAATGAATTCGGGCAGCATTTTTGGAATGCACTTGAAGGATTGGCCCCGAATCTTACCATAAGCGGTCGTTTCCTGACTTCTCTCACCACAAGCCTATCCAAATGAAAAAAATATTTTTGTCCCTGTTTTTCGTTCTACCAACCTTTCTCACGCTCGCGGCATTGGTCAAGAAACCCAACGTCATCGTGATCATGGCGGACGATCTGGGCTATGGAGACCTCGGGTGCTACGGAGCGAAACCCAAAAACTTGAAAACTCCTCATATCGACCGTTTGGCCAAGGAGGGATTGAAGTTCACCAGTGGGTATTGCTCGGCCTCCACTTGTACGCCGACGCGTTATTCCTTTCTGACCGGGACCTACGCCTTTCGTGGAAAAAACACCGGGATCGCCCCGCCCAGCTCTCCTCTCATCATACCCGAAGACACCTACACCTTCCCCGATACTCTCAAACAAGCGGGCTACAAAACTGCGGTAGTCGGCAAATGGCACCTTGGATTGGGTAGCCCCGGAGTAGGACCTCAATGGAATGACGAACTCAAGCCCGGGCCCCGGGAGATTGGTTTTGATTACAGCTTCCTGCTTCCCACCACCAATGACCGCGTTCCTCAAGTCTATGTCGAAAACCACCGCGTTCTCAACCTCGACCCCAAGGACCCTCTTTGGGTAGGAAAGAAAAAGCCAAGCCCCGATCATCCAACCGGGGTCACTCATCGAAAAACGCTCAAGATGGATTGGACCCACGGTCACAACTCCACCATCCACAATGGAATCAGCCGCATAGGTTTTTACACCGGTGGACATGCCGCCCGCTTCCGGGACGAGGACTTGGCCGACAAGTGGGTGGAAAAATCCAAGGAGTGGATTGGTAAAAACAAGGACAATCCATTCTTTCTCTTCTTTGCTTCCCATGATTTGCACGTCCCGCGCATTCCCCACGAACGCTTTCGTGGAACCTCGGGTATGAGCTACCGAGGCGACGTCATCGTCCAACTCGACTGGTGCGTTGGAGAAATCGTGAAGTATCTTAAGAAAGAAGGCCTGGAAAAAGATACCATGATCGTATTTTGCTCGGACAACGGACCCGTAGGGGATGATGGCTACGCGGATGAAGCCCTCGAAAAAATGGGAGACCATCGAGCCGCCGGTCCTTACTCAGGAGGAAAATACAGCATCTTCGAAGGGGGGACCCGGACACCCTTCATCACCTACTGGCCGGGAACCATCAAGCCGGGCGTCTCCGACGAAGTTGTCTGCACCATTGATTTCGCAGGCAGCCTCGCCCATCACTTGGGAGTCAAACTACCCGATGATGCCTGTCTTGACAGCTTGAACGTGATGGATGCCATGCTTGGTAAAAAGAACGCCAAGGGAAGACCGCACCTCATCCAACAGGACAACGGTCGCGGAAACAATTACGGTTACCGGGTTGGAAACTGGAAACTGCAAAGACATGATTCCCAAAAGACCAGTAATTATCAGGTAAACAAATTGCTTGGCGGCCAACGTGGGCAGAAAGTTCCCCAGTATGCTCTTTTCGACCTTTCCAAAGATCCGGCCGAAAAAAAGGACATGTCCGAAAAGAACCCCAAGATCTTCGCCAAAATGAAAGCGGAGTTGCAAAAATTCCTCGACGACGGACGCAGTCGTTAACTTTCACGCTTCGTTGGAGTATATACACTGTTAAGCCTCTTAATGAACTAAAGACATCATATTCAGAATGAAGAAATTCCTCATCATCTCCCTCCTTGCTCTCACGCCGGTCTTGCTCCTGAAGGCGGATAGAATCTTGATCGAAACCGAATCCTTTTCGGATCATGGCGGATGGAAGCTCGATACTCAATTCATCCGGGAAATGGGTTCGCCCTACCTGTTGGCACATGGTTTGGGAACACCCGTTGAAGATGCGACCACCACCATTGAGATCAAGGAAGGCGCGGACTACCAACTGTTTGCCCGGACCAAAGACTGGGTAGCCCGTTGGGGAGCAAAGGGACAACCCGGTCGCTTTCAAATCATCATCAACGGAACCCCGGCAAAATCAACCTTCGGCACCAGGGGAGCTCAGTGGGATTGGCAAGGAGGAGGCAAAATCAGTCTCAAAAAAGGCAAAAACACCTTGGCTCTCCGCGACCTGACCGGATTCAACGGACGATGCGATGCGATCTACCTGACCACTTTCAAGGAAGTCCCACCCAATGATTCCAAAATTCTTGCCAACTGGCGCCGGGAACTCTTGGGCATCACTGAAAAACCACTCGAAAAAAAATACGACTTGGTCGTCATTGGGGGAGGATATTCGGGAATGGGAGCAGCCATTTCCGGAGCCCGCATGGGATGCAAAGTCGCTCTCATTCAGGACCGTCCTGTTCTCGGAGGAAACGGCTCGAGTGAGGTAAGGGTTTGGGCGAAAGGAAAGATCCGCCGCGGAAAATATCCCCGCATCGGCGAGATCATAGAGGAAATTTGCGACCATGCCAAAAAATCCCCCGGCACCTACGAGGAATTCGAGGACGCCAAGAAAGAAAGGATCGTGCAGGCCGAAAAGAATATCGATCTTCAACTGTACCACCACGCATTCAAGGTCGAAAAGAAAGGCAACAAAATATCCGCGGTCCAGGCCTTCGACGTAAGAACAGGACAAGTCACCCGTTTTTCAGGAACTCTTTTCGTGGAAGCCACCGGGCACGGAACGATTGGCTTCCTCGCCGGCGCCGACCACGAGATGACACCCAAAGGACGCATGGGCATGAGCAACATGTGGGCATGGGCAAACGACAAACAGGAAGTATCTTATCCCCAGACCCCATGGGCTTTGGACCTTAACATGGCTGACTTCCCCTATCCCCGTAATTTTCACGGACCATGGTACTGGGAAAGCGGATACGATAAAGATCCCCTCGGCGATGCGGAAGGCATTCGGGATTGGAATCTTCGAGCCGTCTTCGGAGCCTTCAATGCGATGAAGAACCGCGACGGGGCTGACGAGCACAAGAACGCCAAGCTTACTTGGGTCGCTTATGTCGGCGGCCCTCGCGAATCCCGCCGTTTATTGGGAGACGTCCTATTGACAGAGGAGGACATCGTTTCCAAACGCGACTTCCCCGACGGCACAGTGCCAAGCACCTGGAGCATTGATCTCCACTATCCCAAAAAACAATACGCCCAAAAGTTTCCCGACAATCCCTTCATCTCCTATGCCGTACATGGCAAGGGCGTCGATCGTTCCTACGGCTACCCCGTTCCTTATCGCTGTTTTTATTCCCGCAATATCGAGAACCTCTTCATGGCCGGTCGTTGCGTAAGCGTGACCCACGAGGCACTGGGGACGGTACGGGTCATGAAGACCTGCGGAATGATGGGCGAGGTCGTGGGACGAGCCGCCTCCATCTGCATCAAGCGGGATTGTTTGCCCCGAGACGTCTACAAGAGCTACTTGGACGACTTGATCGAACTGATTAACTTGCCCGGCAAAGCCTTTCGCCAAACCGTTCAGCGCGTCATCGCCCTGCAGGTTGGTCAGTGGCTCAAAAAGCGTCACGATCTTGCGATCAATAAAGTGTTGCAAGCGGCGCTGGACTTTGGCGGCCACGTCTGGACCGGCCTCTTCATCAACGAATGCCTTCACAACGGGCTTCAGCGGATCACTTCCTGCGACCAACTTGCCAACGGCACTGCTGCCCCACATCAATCCACCTTGTTCGGTAAAAT
>JAURNO010000406.1 GCA_030830145.1 Verrucomicrobiota bacterium | reverse complement strand
TATCGTTCGATCATTTTCCAATTCCCCATCCTTATCGCTCCACTTGGAAAGCCACCCTGGTTACTGTAATGGGGATAGTGCCAGTAGAGGGCCTCCCTTTTCAGCTTGTCACCTCCAGCGAGCAAAGGCATCAGGTCCACGCCGTCGATCGGACCGACCCCCTTGGGCTTGCCACCGGCCGCTTTTACGAAGGTGGGAAAAAAATCGGTGCTCATCACCGGCTCCGGGCAAACGCTTCCCGGTTTGGTGACTCCCGGCCAACGGACGATGAACGGTTCCCGGATACCACCTTCGTAGATCCATCCTTTTCCTCCTCGTAGAGGCAGGTTCGAGGTGGGTGAACCTTCCGAAGTCGAAAGACCACCGTTGTCCGAAGTGAAGGCGACGACGACCTCGTCGGCTATCCCCAGGCTTTCGAGTTTGTCCAATACCTTGCCGACGGCTAAATCCATGGCTTCCACCATCGCTGCGTAAACGGCATGTTTTTGGAGAATGCGGACTTTTCGAGTCTTCCCGGTCTTTGGCCAAGTCATTTCCTCGTCTCCAAACTCAGCCCCGTTTATTTCAGCAGCCTTCTTTTTGTATTTTGCGACCAAGTCGGGACGACCGATCAGCGGTGTATGGACGGAGTAGAAGGACAGCATCGCAAAGAAGGGCTTGCCCTTGTTCTTCTCGATGAACGAACAGGTCTCGCTGGCTAATCTGTCAGGCAGGTGTTCTCCGTCCGGACCATCCGAAAGCCTAGGGTTTCCATAGGGGGAGAAGTATTTCTTGCCTCCGTATGGGCCGCCTTTGGAGAAACCACCTGCATTTACATCATAGCCTTGCTTGGTCGGCCAGAATTGTTCGGTTGGTCCGAGGTGCCATTTTCCGGCAAAAAAGGTGGCGTAGTCTTTTTTCTTGAGGGCTTCCGCTATGGTTATCTCTTCCAGGTCCATCCTATCGTGAAGGGGAGCCGAATTGAATCGTCCTCCTCGTCTGCCGCTGAAGAAATTGGTTGCGTCTTTGCGGGTGGGATATCTTCCCGTCTGTATTCCGAAGCGGGTGGGGGAGCACACTGGGTTTGCAGCGTAGCCGTCGGTGAACTTCATTCCCGACTTTGCCAACCGGTCGACGTTTGGTGTCTCGTAAAAGCTTTCCGGATTGTAGGTTCCGATATCCATGTATCCCAAGTCGTCGACCAAAATCAGAATGTAGCTCGTGGCATTCTTGGCGACCAAACCAAGAGAAGAGGCGAGGCAGGCTAAAAGGGAAAGGCAAAAGAGGTTCTTGTGAATTTGCATAGCAACCTTTTCAAACGCTCCTTAGGCCATGGATCAAGGAGCAAAATCAATTGTCGCTTAAAAAAGTAATCCGTAAAACGACTCCGCAAGTCCGATCTTACTGGAGGGCTGCGAGGGCCTCTTTCGTCTCATCGAGTTTCGTTTGGTTTTCAGCAAGTTGATGACGGGCTCCTTCGACAACATCGGGGGGGGCCTTGGAGGTGAAGGCTGCATTTCCAAGTTTCCCGTCGATTGAACGAATGATCTTTTGCAGATCCTCCGCCTCTTTTTGCAGTCGCTTTTTTTCGGCCTCGACGTCGATCCCGGATTTGAGATCGAGAAAAACCGAACCAAGAGTGGTTACGATTCCCGGGGCGCCGGATGGAGCGGAGTCAACCCGCTTGAAAGCGGACGCCCCAACCGATGCCAAGATCGAAGCCTCGTGTCTTTGCAGCAACTTCGCATTCTTGTCTTCCGCGACGAAGGAAAAGACCACGTTCCGGTTGTTTGCTTGTTTTCTTTCGGCTTTGAGGGATCGGATGGCGGTAACGAGGTCCCGAATGGAATTGATTTCCGTCAGGACCGTCTCATCGAGTTCGATTCCCCCGGTTCGGAGGTTTTCAATGAGATCTTTTCCCGTGCCGGGGTTCTCGTATTGAATGGATTGCCCGCTCGAGAAACCGAGCAGAGTCCAAAGCTCCTCGGTAATGAAAGGAGTAAAAGGATGAAGCAGAAGAAGGATTTGCCTGATGCATACGTCCTGAATGGCAAGACAGGTACCTTTTTCTTCATCGTTGCCTACTCGGGCCTTCGAATGCTCGACATACCAATCGCAAAAGTCGTTCCAGAAGAAACGGTATATGCTCCGCAAGACGGCATTGAACTCGTAGTCTTCGTAAAGCGTTTCTATTTCGTCGCAAGTCTCTGCAAGACGAAGCAGGATGGCTTGGTCATAGCGGTTGATCTGGTTCGATTTGATGCGCCAGGTAATCAGGGGCATTTTCGAATTGTCGACGAGGTCTCCCGAGAGGAGTCTGAATCGGCAAACGTTCCAAAGTTTGTTGCAAAAATTCCTTCCCTGTTCGATGCGGTCCTCTGAAAACCTGATGTCCTGACCTTTGGGGGCGATGCTCATGATACCATGCCGCAAGCCATCCGCTCCGTACTTTTCTATCAAGTCGAGCGGGTCTGGCGAATTACCCAGTGACTTGGACATCTTTCTACCCTCCGCATCCCTGATGATACCCGTGAAATAGACATGCCGGAAGGGGATGCGCGAGGAGATTTCATCGCTCGGGATCTTTTCATCCGGCTTGTAGGATCGACCATTGAATTCGAGTCCGGCCATGATCATTCTGGCTACCC
>JAURNO010000405.1 GCA_030830145.1 Verrucomicrobiota bacterium | reverse complement strand
CTTCACCAAGGATTTGGGAGACTTCGAATTCGATCCTGGAGCTAAGGCCGTAAAGCAAGGCACCACGACCCTCAGTGGTCTGGCGGTGCTCTACGCGACTTCGGACGCCAATATCGTAGCCTTGACGGCTGGCGGAACTAAGATCGTGCCAAAAGGCAAGGGAACTGCGACCATTACCGCAAGCCAAGCCGGCAATGCCGGGTACAATGCCGCTCCGAACAAGACCTTCACGGTTACGGTGACCGAGTACAGTCCCTACCCTGACTCGTTCTCCGGTTTCGTCATGTGGATGGATGCCAAGGACGTGAACGGGGACGGTTTGTCAGAATCCGCTTCCGACTTCCCGACGGTAAGTGGAAAGACACAACCCACCACCTGGGCCGACCTTTCCTTGAACTCCAATACCTTGGCTCAGTCCAACACCGCAAAGCAACCCGTCTATTTGGTTGAGGGAGGATTGCCCGTTCTGGCCTTTGGCGGAACCCAAGGAAACTCTGGAGCCTACATGACCGGCAACATGCCGTCTGCCTTCGCCGGTAACTCCGGATTCACCATGGTCGTTGCGATGGCTGCGACCGGAACTGGTTCGGATCGTGTCTTTAGCTTTGGTGCCCCGGCAGGAACCGGTGGTCAGGTCATTGGGCTCGGAAGAGACGGTGGTTTCTACTTCAATAATGGACAGAACATTTTCAACTCAAGTCTCAATGCTCCCGTTCAGGTCGGTGCCTTCCGTAGAAAAGCAGGCACCACTTATGGTGACAGTGAATTCATGCTGAATGGACAAAATCTGATCGGAAGCGGTGGTTCGGGTACTCCAAATCTGCCTTCATCCGGTGGTGAAGTCTTACTTGGCATTGGTAGAAGCGGTGCTGGAGCTTTGGCTAATCCATTAAGTGCGAAAATTCACGAAATCATGGTCTTCGCCGGAGCTCTCAACGACTATGCCGTAAGACGTGCCGAAGGTTACTTGGCCTGGAAGTGGGGTTCCGAGTCGAGGCTTGTATCTGGGCATCCATTCAAAACCAATCGTCCGGTCTTCGGAGGAACTCAGACAATTACCGTAGCGGCTGACAACTTGGCGGTTGATTCGAGCGACAACCTGCCTTTCACCTCGAAATTCGATGATCCATTCGAGTTGGAGGGTTCTTATGCCACATCTGGTTTGGATTTGGTTTACACAACGAGCAACGCTTCGGTCATGACGGTTACCGGAGGAAAACTTGACCCGGTTGCCGCTGGAACCGTCACGGTTTACCTCAACCAACCCGGTGATACGCACTTCACGGCCGCAACCCAAAAGTCCATCCAAATCAAGGTCTTGGACAAGCGTTCGCAAGTTATAACGTTTGCTCAGCCCTCCGAGCAACGCCAGACCGATGTCCTTGAACTAAACGCCTCCTCTTCATCCGGCTTGCCCGTAACCTTCCAAGTAACGGCTGGAGGAAGTATTGCTTCGGTCTTCGCCGGAAACAAGGTCAAGTTCAGCGGAACTACCCCTAGCAATGCTCCAGTGACTATCCGTGCCATCCAGGCTGGAAACTCCGAGTATGCGGCAGCGGTTCATGTTGAGAAGTCCTTCTACGTGAAGCGCCCTCTTCTCTTGATCTTCGATCCGATCGGTAAGATGGGTCGCGGGCAGAGTTTCCCTTGTTACACCATGTGTATTGACCCTAAGACTCGGAAGCCCTTGCCTTTCAAGCCGACCTTTTCGATTGGTTCGGGGGACGCAACCGTAAATGCAAGCACGGGGATAGTAACCTGCGGACAGACTCTTGACTCGAATGTAACCGTTGTCGCTACGGTATCCAACCCAGCCTTTGCTACCACCGTTGCGAGCCGTTCCTTCACCATTGGCGATGGCTTGGGGCAATGGATCATAGCGAAGCAGGGGGAACGAGGTGGTCTGCGTGACTTGCCCTTGTCCAGGAAGCCCATCCCCATAGGGAGGATGGTTTCCGCCTCGAGTGCGTTGGGGGTATCAGTTGAGGTACCATCCAACTTGAATCCCAAAACGGTTGTACACGCGACTCCGGATGGGAAACAGCTTGGGTTCAAGAAAGGTACCTACAACTTCGGAACGGACGATTATATCACCCTCAAAATCAAGATTTCCCAAGCCGGGAATTATGGTAATGGGGGCAACTACTATGCAGCCGCAGACATCATCCGTGAGATCCGAATCATGAAACCAGGTAAAAAGGCATGGCTTGAGGAGAGAAGATGGGACGTTCGCTACCCAAGCGAGAAGTCGAAGTTCGCTCGCAGGGTGTACAACAAGCGTGCTATCAACGGTCTGGATGACCTGAACGGTAATGGCAGCGTCGATCTTGGTGATGCGGAGCTATTGTTCGATTCCGATAGTGCCGACTCGGATGGTGATGGGGTGAACAACCTCATGGAGCGTGCCTTCGGAGGCGACTCGCTTACCTATGACCGAAAGGCCTCGTTGCCCCGCATCATTAAGAGAAAAGACGGGAAGCAGCGGATTACCTTCCTCAAGTATCAGAACGTCTATGCCGCTGAAGAGGGTCTTCAATATGTGGTTGAGTCCAGTAAGGACTTGCGCAAATGGGTACCCATGGGCGGTATTACTCAAATCGACCTCAATGGAGGTGCTGCCGGCATGGGTAAAGACGTTGGTGGAGGCATGGAGCGAGTGCTTTACATGAGTAATGCCACTGCGAAAGCTCAGGGAGGCAAGCAGTACATTCGGGTACGCATTCGCACTAAGTAACAAATCACTGTTTTACTGCAACGTTTGGGATCATTCGCTTTTTCGAAAGCCATCCAGGCATTTTTTTCCCTTGGTCCATCCCTTCCGTCCAATTCTGAACGGAAGGGTACCATCAGCAGGCTAATTTCAAATTACACGTATCAAATGTGCTTTTTGAGCTAATTACTATTGTGTCTTACCTTGCCATTTCTCCTGACAGCTTAAAAGTAACTCTTTGTCGATTTTTATAGACCTATATGTCTTTTGGCCTTTTTTGATTTTTTTTAGAAAAAATAGTAAATTTTGCCTTGTTTTTTCCTTGAAGAAATAATGCCTCATGCATTGAATAATCTTAACCCTTCGCT
>JAURNO010000404.1 GCA_030830145.1 Verrucomicrobiota bacterium | reverse complement strand
TGGGTCTTCCTACGATCGACGTCGCATGTCCGCATTGCCACAGGAAATTGCCCCCTGGTTTCATGGACGTCCCCCATCATATCTTTTCGATCGTGGGAGCCCCCAGTGCCGGTAAGTCTTATTACCTGAGCGTCTTGGTGAGGCAGTTGCAGCGAACTCTTTTCAGGGAATTCGGAGTCGCCTTCAGGGATGCCGATCCGACTTGCAACGCCATCATCAACTCGATGAAGAACCGGCTTTTTGCCGGAAGTAGCTCCGAAGACGCAATGCTCATCAAGACACAGCTCGAGGGAGAAATGTACGAGCGATTGCAAAGACACGACCGAGTTGTCGCTTTGCCCAAGCCTTTTGTTTTCAGTTTGTCCGACCCCCGTGGAACGGGTCATGATTGTTCGCTTATTTTTTATGACAATGCCGGCGAACATTTTGAGCCTGGCATTGCAAACGATGAATCTCCCGGAACGCTTCACGTTGCAAGTTCATCCGGCATATTCTTTCTATTCGATCCGATAGCAAGTCCTGAATTTCGAAGAGCTCTTCGTGGTCACGAAGATCCCCAATTCAGTATGGATGGAGCAGGAAAAAGACTGGACCAGCAAGACATCATCATGGCCGAGCTCGAAGTGAGGGTTAAGCAAAACCAAAACATCAGCATCGCCGAGAGAATCGACGTTCCGATTGCAGTAATGATCGGTAAGTGCGATATTCTTAGAGACCAACTCGATTGGGAGCGGATTCTCTGGCCCATCGTCGATAAACAATTGGACATGGAAATTCTCGACAAAAACTCGGAAATCCTCCGAGAATACATGATGGACATGCACCCGTCGATTGTTGCGAATTCGGAAGCCCTGTCCAATAATGTGAAGTATTTTCCCGTTAGTCCTTTTGGGCACAGCCCAGGGAGAGTCGAAATCGATGGACAAAAGTTCATCGCCCCCGATCCTGACAAAATTGATCCCGTCATGGTCGAGGTTCCCACTCTTTGGACCTTGTCGTTTGTCGAGCCCGACTTGTTTCCCGTCATAAACAAAACCTGACGGAACTCTCCCTACTCCGATGGCTCAACAACTGATCTTTACGAGTACGCCCCAAGGCTTGGAACCGGGCAGATCCGGTTACTGTACGGTGGCCCGACACAAAGATCTCAGACACCGGTTGGTGCGTGAACTGGAGAGACTGAGCGTTTACGACTTTGGACAACAAACCGGTTCCAATCGCGCGGACATTTGCATCTTTCGAAAAGTGCCCCTGGGTTCGGAGGAGTTTTACGTCCTCACGAAAATTTGTGATGCCGGTTTGGATTACACCAACCGGACGAACTACTTGGCTCATCATTTGGTCCTCGATGGCTTTGAGATCGCGACTTCTCCTTCCCCTGCGGAAATTTTTCTTAATTGGGACGGGTGGCTGAGAACTTGGACGGATGGCCCCAGGTACCTAAGCGAAGAGGAAGCCGTTACCCTCACGGGTTGTAAATCGACTGGCTTGGTTCCTTGCCAAAGTTGGTTGCAGGTAACCAACGATCCAGGCAATGCAGCGAGCCTTGTTTCCCCGGAAGTGGTCCAACCCGTAGTCCTCGAATCCAAAGAGGGAGCGACCAATACTTTGCTCACCCTTTTTGCCGAATCGAGTGCTCTGTTCAAGATCAGTTTGGACGCCTGGGATTTTTCCTTTACCACCTTTTTGCAAGGAAATGACGACCACAAGTCTTTTGCTTGGATCGGAATTCAAGGCCAGCCCGCCGGTGAACGATTGAAGCAGGGAGGAATTCGCAATTATTTGGACCTACGAAATTGGGCATCGACCGAAATCGCGGACCCCTTGGACCCGAATCTTCAGAATTTGGCAAGAAAGGGACCCGTAAAGGCCGCCGCCAAGAAGAAATCGGCCACCATAAGCAGAGCTCCTTTCTCCGAGCAGGAGCTTCAACGTGCCAAGGCGGCCGCTCCTGTTAAGGGATCTGCGGCTCCCGCTGGCTCGACGATGGTTGCCCAGGAGGCGAGTATATCCAAGAACAAGAAAAAACGTCCTTGGCTTCTGCAGTTGGCCGTTATCTCGACGGCCCTCTGTTTGCTCGCCGTTTTAATTTGGGGGCTGACGGCCGGGCTTGGTGATTTGTTCAAGGATCAGGACATCGCCTCGCCTGACCCAAAAGTCCCTCCGGTCGTTCCCGATCAGGATCCTAACAAGCAATCTTCACAAGAGCTCGCCTTATCTGTTCTTCCGAACTCGCCAGCACAACTTAATCGAACCGAATACTTGAAGCTCGTGCAAACCCATTTCGCCTTGAATTGGGTGGAGTTGGATGCCGGAGGCGGCCAGGTCGTGAAAGTCCCCTTGAGCGAGAGGCAACAAGAGACAATCGGAAAAGACCTACTCAAAATGAAGGAAGGCGAAGAATTGGAAGTGATTCTTCAGAAAGATGCCGATCGCAAGCTGGTTTTCGAATCAATTGAAAAAGCCCGTAACCCTGAGGACAGAGGGGCCCCGAGAGAAATTGATCTTTCCGAAGAGGATTCGGTTTCCATCTCGGAGGACGAACAAACCCTTTTTTTCCGATCTGGAGAAGACGACTATCCCCTTTCTCTTCGCTTGCTCAGTTCCTCCGAACGAAGAAAGATGCTCAAGTTCTACGCACTCGTTCAGGCAGGATCACCGGTTGAGTTCAGGCCTCGTGTGCAGGATGGTAGGATT
>JAURNO010000403.1 GCA_030830145.1 Verrucomicrobiota bacterium | reverse complement strand
ATGATCCTCAAAACCGATCGGGCCCACGGAAGCATAACGCTTAAAGACAACCTGGACGTGGGAACCGATTTCAGGATCGTCGTGGAAGACGAGCAAGGCAATCAGGTGTGGGACGACAACCTCTCTGGAATAAACGCCAACCGCAGGCGTATCGATTTCGATTTCTCCATCGAAGAAATGGTCGAAGAACGAATTCTGGCTATGGGACTGGACAACAGTGTCGAAGTGAATTCCGTAGCCATGAGATTCAAGGCGAGAGTCGAACCGGTCAAGGGGGAGTCTCGCACTGACAACAACCTCAAGTCCTTCGCATTCGACGCCATTACCAAGAAGAACAGTGTACTGATCATCGACGGGCGTCCGAGGTGGGAAACCCGCTATCTACGCAATGTCTTCGATCGTGACGAGCGTTGGACCGTCACCGCCGTCTTCGCAGGAGCCGGTGCGGCTCAACCAGATTTACTCAGGGGTGAGGACGGCGAGTCGTTTCCCCAGGACAAAAAAAGCCTCTTCGCTTTTGACCTCGTAATTTTCGGTGAATTGGCGTCGGGCCTGCTCAAAGAAGAGGAACTCACTTGGATCAACGAATTTGCCACCAACCGGGGTGGTGGAATCATTCTTCTTGATGGTCCACGTCAAAAATTCCGGGAATACGCCAAGGAAGAGAATCACCCCATCGCCCAACTGCTTCCCGTCAAATGGCTCGACGAAACCAAGGTTCGACTCCCTGCCGAATCGTTCCGCCTGACCGAACGGGGTCGTTCTGAAACTGCTCTTTTTCTCGCCCCTTCTCCCGAACGCAATGCGGAGTTGTGGAGTTATCTTCCTTTGCCGGGATGGGTAGCGCCGACCGAGGCTCTTCCCGGAACGGAAGTTTTTCTTGAAGCGAGCACAGACAAGGACAAACACTCCGTGGAATCCGTCCCTTTGTTGGTTTCCCGTACCGCAGGAGCAGGACGGATTCTTTACGCCGGCTTCGACGGAACCTGGCGTTGGCGCTTTGAGGTCGCAGACAAGTATCACCAACGGTACTGGAATCAGTTGGCTTCCTGGATTATGGAAAAACCATTTGCCGTGAGGGATGAATTCGTCGCCATTGATCCGGGTGCCTCTTCTTATCAACCTGGTGAATCGGCCGCCCTGCGAATTCGCGTTCGAGATCGCGAAGGCAAGCCCTTGAGTGACCCCGATCTCTCCGTGGAAGGACTCATTTGGAAAGAAGGCAAGATCGTGGCGACCGTTCCTTTGGAAACCAATGCCGAGTCCGGAGGACTTTTTCGTGGGAACACCCCTCCTTTGTTATCGGGTCAACACGAGATAACCGTTCGCGTAGATGGACTCTATGAGGAAAACGAGTTGAGAAGCCGGGTCGGCTTTCTTGTCCGTCAACCGGAAAGCCCGGAGCTTTCGACCCTGACTTGCAACGAAGAACTCTTGCAGGAAGTCGCTAAGTTATCCGGCGGAACTTACCTTCGGGAGGAACAGATTGGGAGGCTTAATGATTTGCTCAAACCCATCAGTTCAGGAAAACTCGTAACCAAGGAAATTGCCCTTTGGCAAAGCTATTGGTGGTTTATCCCCATCGTTCTTATTCTAGGGCTTGAACTTTTCCTGAGAAAACGAGCAGGCATGCTTTAAACCATCGAACGAATAAAATGACATGAGCGTTCAATTAGACCCAATCATCGCCGGTAAACTCGAAGACTTCCGTCGAAGGCGCCGCAACTTGATCATCCTTCGAGGCGTCTGTACGGCTATCGTAACACTCCTTGGTGTATTTTCATCCCTTGCCATTGTGGATTACCTGACGCAAGCACGCATGCCCGACGAATTGCGCACAACCTTCTCCTTCTTGGGTTATGCGACCGTGGTGATTGCCGTTTGGCGGACCTGCGCCAGGTTGCTCATCCAATTGCCTAGTCGCAGAAAGCTTGCCCGCTTGATCGAGCAAGCGGCACCCGATCTTAAAGAAGACCTTCTATCGGCAGTTGAGCTGGCAAGGGGAGATGGAATGGAAACGGACTCGGAAATCTTTCGGAAGCTTGTCCAAAAGGACGTTTCCTCCCGAGTCGAGACTCTCGACATGACAAGCACCTTGCCCTTGGCCCGGTTACGCAGATGGTTGATCGCGACGGGCGGCCTGATTGCCTTAACCCTGATTTTGCTCTACAATCCGGATTTCGGAGGTAAATTCCAGAGAGCAATTGGACGAGCTCTTTTGCCTGGAGCGAACATCGCGGCCGTCACCGACATCGAAGTCAGGATCCTTGCCCCTGGGGAAGACGTCACGGTCACTCCGAAAAGCGAGCCTCTGCGCTTTTTAGTCGCCGTCAGCGGCAAGGAAAAAGATCAGTCATTCGGTCAAGTCGAGTTGGAAACCAGGGTTGGAGGAAAAAAGCAAAAACCCGTTGCCATGACCGGTCGCAAAAACAACCAATTCTCGATCGACCATAACGTCGAAAGAGAAAAATTCGAGTACCGCATTCTTGTCGACGACTCACCCGTAACCATGAACGTCGGTTCTACGACCGCTCAATGGATCGAAATGGATGTAGCTTCCCGTCCCTACGTGACTTCATTTGCAAAAACTTACCATTACCCTGAATATACCCGGTTGGAATCGGAAACCGTAACCGAAGACAGGGGTGATTTGGAAGGTTGGGAAGGAACGAAAGTCGACTTGGTTCTACAGGTCAACCAACCGGTTACCGGCGGTGTCATTGAACTCGACCTGACGGGCCCGGGAGCCTCCAAGCTCGAACTCACGCCCAACGAGGATGGAACGACCTTGACTGGTTCACACATTCTCCAAAACCCCGGAACTTACCGAGTGATGGACGTGACCTCCGGTCAAACCGGTTGGCAAAGCAAACCTTCGCAAGCCTACGAGATCAATGTCCAATTGGATGAAGCCCCTGCGGTTCGGATCATCTCACCTGAAGAGAGGTCGGTCTTAGCCGCTTTGGACGATATTTTTCCCCTCACCATAGCGGCCCGGGACGACCTCCCACTCGAGAAAATCGAATGTCACGTCCAAGTGAACAAACGCGGTTGGAAAAAACTTCCCATACCTGGTCTACCCACCCCCATTGACAAGAAGGAAGTGAGCTTTCAATTCGACTTGGACCTGATCGACTTGAAACTTAGGCCTAACGACCAAGCCGCCCTCAAGATCGTTGCCTTCGACAGAAAGGGCGCCACTGGTGAATCCGAATCAATTCAGCTTTCCATTATTTCGCGCGATCTTGACCTTTCCTCGCTCCAGACGATCAAGTTAAAAAGCATGGTCGTCGAGGGAATAACAAAACTTGCGTCTTCGGCCGACGATCGGGCAAAAGCCACCATCCAACTCTACGACTCCTCACTCAATGACCACAATCGACCCATTTCCTCTGCGGATGCACAAGAATTGCGTTCCCTGTCCAACTCTCTGGTGGAGGAAAGCAATCTCCTCCTCGACAAAACCCTGACCACTCTAACTGCAATGCCGAGGGGAACGGATTCTTTCGAAGTTTCTTATCTTGCCAGAGCAATCAATTCAATGACCCAACTACGTGCGGCCAAAGCCCTCAGCCGTGCGGAAACTGCGATTGCAACCGAGGACCCGAATATCCGCAAGGAAGTCATCCGGGAATTCAGAGCGACAGTCGAACAAGACCGAGGGTTGACCGGAAACCTAAGAAACGTAACACAAGGCCTTTTGGGTAACCAAGTCCGTGCCATTGCCGGAACTTACCTGAGACAACTAGTCAAAAACCAGAATGAACTCGAGGAGCTACTCAAGAAGGACTACCACTATAAATCGATCACGCGCAGGCAAGAAGTCGCGATCAATCATTGGCGAACCATCGAAAGTGTCCTGAAGCTCGGTCCCACCTCCGGTCGCAGTCATGTGTTCAGGAGCATGGACAAAGTGGAGAACCAAGTTCGCGAAGCTCTCGAAGGTAACGAAACAAAAAGTCAACGCGACCTTTTGGCGAGAACAGTCAAAGATTGGAACAATAAGGTAAGACAAATCCAAGACACCGAAAACAACCGGTTGCGTTCGACGGTTCGTTCCTCTCGCTCCGGTCGGGAAAACTTTCTCTGGCAGATTCCACAAACCTCCAATCAAATCAACGACGTCTCCGCTTTGGTTACCGCAATCGAAAGCAACCCTGATTACTCTTCATGGACCGCCTCCAAAGGGAAGTGGGTACAAAGGGAGGTAATGAGCAAGATTCACGGGACTGCCCTCGTATCGAATATCCAAGGCCGAGCCCGGCTGGAAGAATCAAGGAAAGATGCAGACTCCCGATTCGTAAAAGATTTGGGTCAGACCGCCCGTGCTCTCCGTCGCCTCGTAGAGCTGTTCGGCGCTCAAAAGCAAACGGGACCGTTGACTAAACAAGAGCAAGACAAAACACCGGAAATACGACTCGTCCACCAAGACTGGGGATCGGCAAACCAAGCCGACGTATTGGCGGTCCTTAGGTCAACGGCACGCCAACTCTTCCCACATGCAGAAAGGTACGATTGGGACCCCATAAACATAGGGCGTTCGAGCGACGGTCCAATCGTCCTGTTCCGTAGGGGGGAAGCTGGAGAATATTTAGTGAACCTTAACACAGGTGATCGATACTGGGCCCAGTACGCCTTTCAATTCTCCCATGAAATCGGGCATATTCTTTGCGGTTTCAAGGAAGGCGAACAGAGCAATCATTGGTTCGAGGAAATGCTTTGCGAGACCGCCTCCCTGTATGCCCTCAAAAAACTGAGCGTTGATTGGAAGACTAACCCGCCCTACCCCAATTGGAAATCGTATGCCAAATCATTCGACGAATATGCTCAAGAAAGAATCGATAAGCAAACTTGGCCCGAAGACCTGAGTATGGCGGACTGGTATGCCAAAGAAAAAGAGACTTTGGTCAAGGACCCGAGAAACCGCCCTCTAAACCTTCAAGCCGCAGTTAAAATCCTACCCTTCTTCGAAAAGGATCCGACCGGATGGGCCGCCTGTTCTGCGTTGAATGAAAAGAAGGGGAAAGAAAAAAGAAGCTTCGAAACCTACCTTCACGATTGGTATGAAAACTGCCAAACGGAAGAGCACCGCCGCTTTGTCGGAAAAATCACCAAGGCATTTGGCTTCGAATTCGACCACTCGGTTCCCGTTGAAGAGGGTAAAATCACTTCCGCCAATGAAGCCGTTCCCATGAGCGGAAAATTCAGGGAGCTCAAAGACATTTTCAGGCTTTTGGAAACTTACCATGAAGCCGTGGAATCTCTCGGTCTTGCCCTCACCTTCGCAAACAAGGAAAAATGGGAAATGGTCAAATCAGACAACCGGGCCGAAAGAGCCATTCATTGGGGTGCAGCTGCTGCCCCCTGGCGAATCCTTTCCGGCCGGATCGCCGGAATCCCGATCAATCAATTTACCGGCACCCATGAAGACCGTTCCGAGGCGGCGAAGATTCTTCGGGAACTCCATAAGCAATCCTATGTAAAGGCCATTGATGAGGAAATGGTCAGACGCGTCGAGAAACTCGACCGAGCCCCCCTGTCGGTGGTGGAGGAAGTCGAGTTAGTGCAGGCGGATTTGCGAAGAGTGATCAAACTTTTGTCTCCCTCCGTAAAGAAGGCGCGTGAAAGACTCGATCAACTCGCTCCCAGTTTGCCGGAGCTTGCTCGGCAACTTGCAAAAAAAGCTCGAAAAGCACAAGGACAGTCGGAATCCATTGCAGGCAAGCCGGAAGAAGAGGCCACGGAAGTTCGAAAGGAAACGATTCAACTGCAAAGAGAACAGCGACTCCT
>JAURNO010000402.1 GCA_030830145.1 Verrucomicrobiota bacterium | reverse complement strand
CGCAAGGCATGATCAAGTGCTGAAACAGGACCGTTTCCCTCGGCTACGGTGTGCCGTTCCTCATCCTTGATTTTCAGCTTTACCGTGGCTTCAGAAGTCGATTCGTCTCCGCCCGATTCACGACCCACTCCTACATGGTAACGCAAAACTTCGAATGCGAAATTTTCACCTCGCAGGAAACGCCTCAGGAGAAGATCGAAGGAAGCATCGGCAGCTTCAAATTCATACCCCTGAAATTCCAGCCTTTTGAGTTCCTCGAGAAAGGACTTCATTTTCGGAGATCGTCCATCTACGCTCATGCCCATTTCCTTGGCTTTCATCATCACACTGCTTCGCCCGGACATGTCGGATACAAGAACGCGAGTCCGGTTTCCAACGATCGAAGGGTCGATGTGCTCGTAACTGCGATTGGACTTCGAGGCAGCGTCTGCATGGACTCCTCCCTTGTGGGCAAATGAGGCCGCACCTACATAGGGACTACGAATATCGGGTCGCAAATTGGTTGCGTCGTCAATGAAAAGGGACAAGTCACGGAGCTTTGACATGTGTTGCCCGCTGTTCGTCTTAGTTTCCATCTTGATTTCCAGATTGGGTATGATTGTGGTGAGGTTGGCGTTTCCGTTTCTTTCTCCATATCCATTCATCGTTCCTTGCACCATGGTTGCTCCCGCCTCGACACCAGCCAGGCTAACGGCTACTCCTACTCCGGCGTCATTATGGCAATGGACGCCAATGGGAGTATCGGGAAAGCGTTCGACGACGACGGTGGTGATATCTTTGAACGGGGTTACCAATTTTCCGCCGTTCGTTTCACAAAGTACGAGAAAGTCCGCTCCACCCTTCCTTGCTGCGTCCAATGTGGAAAGAGCGTAATCCGGGTCGTTGGAATATCCGTCGTAAAAATGCTCGGCGTCATAAATCACTTCCTTGCCCTGTTCCTTGAGAAACCGGACGGAATCTTCAATCATGGAAAGATTTTCCTCAGGGGTCGTCCGGAGCACGTCGGTGACATGAAGAAGCCAGGATTTTCCGAAAATCGTTACTACGGGAGTAGAGGCATCGAGCAAGAGTTTGATTTGCGGATCGTCCTCGACCGGGGAAGATGCTCTTCGCGTTGAGCCGAAAGCTGCGATTCTCGAGTGTCTGAGATCGAGGTCCACGGCTTTTTCGAAGAAGGCCATATCCCGCGGGTTGCTACCGGGCCAACCACCTTCGATGTAGTCGATCCCGAATTGATCGAGTTTCTCGGCCACACGGAGTTTTGCACTGACGGTGAAGGAAACACCTTCGGCTTGGGAACCGTCTCTGAGGGTAGTATCGTAAATGGTAATGTTTGAATGGGACATGATAAACGTATGGAGTAAATAAAAAGTTCGCCCTTGAATATCTTCGATACAGAGGCGTCGTAGAAGGGAAGCCCGAATCTTGAGCGAAGCTTATGCTCCTGATTCGGGCTGGGAAATTCGCATAATGTTCCCTCGAACTTTGGGACGGAGCTGGATAGCGAATGATGATGCTTTCATGTATTTGATCACATTAATCCGTCTTCGAGTCTTGGCAACGCCAAAGCGATTGCTATTCATTAATGAATCTTTCACATGAATCCGTCCAACCATATTGCAAATGAACTCCTCAAGGTACTGAGTAAAAAGATTGGGTCATCTGCTCTTGTCGATTACGGTTTGGGTTCCCCTCTTCGGCTCAAGCGGGGGACTCTTTTGGTACTGGCAATCCGTTTGGCTGGGGACTTGAAGAGTGAAATAAAGGAAGATCGGGTAGGGGTGGTATTGCCACCGGGGTTAGCCGGCGTGTTGGCCAACCTCGCCCTTTTCTTTGCGGACAAAATACCGGTAAACCTTAACTTCACTTTGGGTTCCGAGGCGATCAAGCAATCGATGGAAGATGCCGAAATCAAAACGATCCTCACCGCCCAAGGCGTTCGAAAGAAATTCCCTGAATTTCCTTGGCTTGATCATTGGATCGACCTCGGCGAAAAGCTCAAGGCTTATCGAAAAGAGAAATTCTTCTTGTTCCGTCAATTGGCGTGGTTACGCCTTTTTCCAATGAGTTTTGTCCGTTCGCACGAAGTACCGAGCCAAGGAGGTGAAAAGGAAGCGGCCCTTCTTTTTACGAGCGGGAGTTCAGGTAATCCCAAAGGAGTTGCCTTGAGTCATCGCAATCTTCTTTCGAATTGTCATCAGATTAGCCAAGTCGGTCTGTTTTCCGAAGATGCTAAAATCCTCGCCAATCTTCCATTGTTCCACAGCTTTGGTTTCACGATCGCAACGCTCTATCCTTTGCTTGACGGCTTGGAGATCGTAGCGGCCCCATCCCCGCTCGACGTTACCACTAGCATCCGAGCGATACGGGATGAGAAGGTGGAAGTGTTAATGGGGACACCCACTTTTCTAAGGGGATACCTGAGAAAGGGGAAGGTAGAGGACCTGGCAAGCGTCAGGTACGTGGTGGCGGGAGCCGAAAAGACTCCTCCCCCCTTTCGTGAAAAATGGGAGAAAGAAGTTGATTGCAAATATTTGGAGGGGTACGGATTGACCGAAACCTCTCCGGTGTTGTCATTCAATGTTCCGGGGGAAGGATCTCGGGAAAATTCCGTTGGCCGGTTGTTACCGGGAGTGGAGTCGAAGGTCGTTGATGCCGATACCAAAGAGGATTTGCCTGATGGTGAATCGGGCATCCTTTGTTTTCGTGGTCCGAACGTATTTCACGGGTATTTGAATCAGCTTGAGAAGACCACGGAGGTTCTTTCTGAAGACGGGTGGTTCTTTACCGGTGACCTTGGTCGTATCGATGGAGAGGGCTTTCTGTTCATCGAGGGCCGCCTTTCCCGTTTTTCGAAAATTGGTGGTGAAATGGTTCCGCACGAAACGGTGGAAGACGCGGTCATCAAGACCCTAGACCTTCCCGATGAGAACGATCCGGTTTGCGTGGTTGTCGGAATGGAGGACGAATCAAAAGGAGAACGCCTTGTTCTTTTGACTTCAATTGATTTGGCCAAAGATGACTTGCGCCGGAACTTGGCCAAGGCCGGTTTGCCGAATCTTTGGATTCCTCGCGATATTCGCAAGGTCGAGACTATTCCCATTTTGCCTACGGGAAAGCTCGATCTTTTGGAGGTCAAAAAGCTTGTGGCGGAGAGCTGATTTTTTTCCCGCTGGTTCGAACCCCTGCAAGCAGCTTTTGCAAAGAGAATCTGCTTTCCTGTCCCTGAGCCAGGATCGCCATGCTGGCCTGGCTCTTGATTTGGTTTTTTGCCAAGGTTGTACTTTCCTTCGCGAAATCGGTGTCGGCAATTCGACTAAGGGCATTTTCCTGTGCATTGAAGGTGGACTCGAAGTTGTCCCGTTGCGTTAAAATTCTCTTTGTGTTGGCTGCCACGCTGGCTCTTTCATTGGACAAAGAATCAATCAATTCCTCAATTTTCAATAAGGTTGCATTGGCTGATTCAATGGTTCTGAGATTATGACTTTCCAAATTGTCGAGCGATATCATTTCAACCGTTTCCAAAAGTTGATCGCTGGGTGCCAGAACATTGTCTTCTCCTTCCCACAGTACGTTGAACCCACTCGTTGGGTTTTTGACGGGGGGGGTGACTTCATAACCGGGACCGGAATTGGGAACTGCGTCCGCTACCGATATGACGGCCCCGGCACCATTTTCCGCGTCAAACCCCCCTATTGCTCCCGTATCAGAGTTGTAGACTTGGATCTTGGCGTCTAATTCAGTTGCAGCATTTGCCTTGTAATCGGAGATGAATTCATCGTTCGCCGTTGAGATGGTCGTGTATTTGGCGGGAATGAAGTTTACGAGAGCTGCGCCAATGCTACTTTGCTCAGCGGTCTTTCCGGCGGCGACTTGATCGGACATCCAACGGAGCATGGTTTTAACACCCTCGGTGGCTCCGGCAGTTTTCAACTCTTCATGCAAGTAGCGAACGGAAAGATAGTTGGAGGCTCGGCCTAAGATCCCTCCGCCTTGATCATCACCCGAACCCATTGCATTCACTAAATCAGTCAAACTGGAAGCACCGCTGTACTGAATCAAATAATCTCCGCCGTGAATGAATTCCTCCACGCCATCCTTGAACCAATGGGCGCCTCCTTCGGTTGAGGTTCCCTTGTTTTGATTTCCATTCGCCAAGGCCTCGTAGTAAAGGTTGTCACGAAGAATTAATCGAGTCATGGCCTGCACGTTGTAACGTTCAGCCCAATCGGAGGGAGAGGTAACAGGGAAACCGGCTTGTTGATAGGTATCGAGGAAGAATTTAAGCTTCGCATTGTTGCCCTCATAGGATTCCGAAATGAGTACGGGGTAGGCTTCTTCTTCCGAGACCTCGATGATTAGATTGATTTGTCCGGTACCCTGTAATCCGAGTCGATCGTTAACAGTTTGTTCAGCGCCTTTGAGCCATTGTGATCGAAGAATATTAATGAAATTTGCTTTATCCTCGCTATATTCCGGGTCGTTTATGGTTAGGTAAACAGGGTCGCCTTGAAAAAGATTCACATCGTTCAATTTTAATCCCTTGATGGAATTG
>JAURNO010000401.1 GCA_030830145.1 Verrucomicrobiota bacterium | reverse complement strand
CGCTGCACGTGCAGGGGGAGTCAAAGTCGAGCGTTTTGGCAGGGGAAATTACGGTAAGCATAGCTTTTCAAGTGAAGCAGAAAGTTCGAGGTCCATTTTGTTGAGAGGCTCGACTCCCGTTGCAACCTTTCAGTTCGGAAAAAGCCTGACGGCGATGACACAAACATCGTCCGAAAGCTCTTCAGCGCCTGCCAAGTCTTTTAGTTCTTGAGAAATCGCTTTGAGTTGTTCGGGCAATTCGTCGCTCTCGTGGTCAAGAACGGTTTCTTCAAGATTTTCAACACCCCATTCTTCACCATTCTTGGTCTTTTGCTCGATGATACCATCAGTGAAAAAGAGAAGTTCGGTCGTCTGAGTTAGTGTGAAGTCATTGTTCGTGAAGGCATCTTCAGGGATCAGGCCAAGAGCCGGCCCCATGTTTTCGATCGAGCAAAGCTCAAAGTGGGTGCCAGACTGGTCTTCAACTCGCCAAATGGGAGCGGGGTGCCCCGCGGTAGCGAGAAGCACATTGCCGGAGTTCAAATCAATCACGGTATAAAGAGCCGTTACGAAACGGGGGAATTCCGGGTCCTCTGCAAGTACAACGAGCTTATCGTTCAAGTGTTTGAGAACCTTTCCCGGATCGGTTAGGAGAACAGGAGCCTCTAACATCAGTCCGCGAATCAGCATCGTCACGAGAGCTGCTTTGATACCGTGACCCATGACATCGCAAATCAGTATGCCTAATTTGTTGTCTGGAATGGGAATGAGGTAAAAGAAGTCGCCGGCCAAGTGGTGGCTTGGCGAGTATAAGTAGGATGCTTCCAGTTCCCAAGCCTTGCCGCTTCGATTATAGATGGACTGGTCGTTAAAACCCATCGACATGAGCTGCTCTTGCAGCTGGCGAGCGACAAATAGCTCCGCCTCAAATTGCTTGTTCTTTACCGCCAGCGCCTTGCCTGCCGCTCGAGCGCTTTCCTCGGCGTTTTTCTGCTCGGTAATGTCGTGAGTCATACCCACGATTCCTTCCGGTTTACCATCGCGACCGATAAGGGGAACCTTCGAATTAAGAACCCAACGTTCCTTACCCAGAAGACTCTTATTGAACTCGAGCTCATCCAGTACGGCGATACCCGTCTTGATGATTTCAGCATCCATTGCCTCAATACGATGGGCCTGCTCGTTGTCGCGGATCTCGGTTAGTTTCTTCCCGATAACCTCTTCTTTGGTCTCGAGGTCGAAGGCCCTGCGATATTCCTCATTGATCATTACGAACCGGTCGTCGCTGTCGCGAACAAAGATGCGGCAGGGCAAAATCTCGACGATGGTTTCCAGGAGGTGGCGTTGTTGGTCTAGCTCCAGTTCCGCCTTTTTGCGTTGGCTGATATCGCTGGAGACCCCGAAAGTCCCACAAACATCGCCGTTAAGATCGTGAAGCGGCAGTTTGGTAGTGAGCACCCATTTCTCGCTTCCATCGCTTTGCAGGTCGCGTTCTTCTCTAAAGCACCAGCCCTCGTCTGAGCGAATGATTTCCTGTTCTGTATCGAACTTTGCTCTTGCATACTCCGCTTGGAAGAAATCGAAGTCGCTCCGCCCGATGGCGTCGTCGGGGTGTTCCAGTCCGAAGAAATGGGCGAGGGAGTGGTTGATGCAAATAAATCGGCTTTTGCTGTCTTTGAAGAAAACATGGTCCGGCAATGACTCCATCAGTTGCCAAAAGAGAAGACTCGATTCCATATCCCCCTTCATTGATAAGGCTTGCCCGGAATCGCATGCGGCGTTGAGGGCCTTGCGAAGATCGCTCACAGTGAGGTTTTCGAGCGACGCGTTTTCGTCGGTAAGGTCGATTTTCAAGGTTTCGAGACCGATTTCCCGTAACAACTCAGGGAACTCTTGAGAAGATGCCATTGGTGAAAAAATACTGATCGAAAGGCATTAGCCAAGCTAGCATTTGCAAAAATCAACCTAAATGATACTCAGCAAAACTTGCGCACGCAAGTTGCTGTGTCCGCAACTTTGATACTTCTTGCTGGTAGGCAGATCGATCGAAATGAAATTAGTTGGAGTTAGGGTTGAAAGTAGGGGGCCAATTCTCTTGGGTTCTCGCAGAGTGAACGAATGGGTGGAGGCAAATACCTATCCCTGGGGGAAAGGGGTCCAGATAGCGGCTCTCGACGAGAATGGCCTGATTGCGGTGGATAAGCCGGCGGGAATTTTGTCACATCCCAACCGCAAGGGAGAGGCAAGCGGTTGTCTTCTGAACGCGCCTTACGACGAGGAGTTGCAGGCGTTCCAATTGGGAAGGGGTCCTGATGCAGGTAAACCCGTCTATCTACTCAATCGGCTCGATTCGGCGACGTCGGGTTTGCTGCTAATGACGGTGAACGAGAGATTGAGGGATCTGATTCGAGACGCCTTTGAAAAAAGGAGGATTCGCAAAGTCTACGAGGCGCTGGTGTTTGGGACATCACGCAGAGGGGGCTCGAATCTATGGAAAGATCGTTTGTCCGTGTCTAAGAGCCAGGGCGGGCTTCGGGCTTCTGTGGGAAGTGGCGTTACCGCTGAAACGAAACTACTGAGTTCCCGGCCCATTCCGGGAATTCCTGTCATGAGTCTGCTTACGCTCAGTCCGCAAACGGGACGAACGCACCAACTGCGGATCCAGGCCTCAAAACGAGGGCTGCCGATCGTAGGAGACCGAACCTACGGAAATTTTGCCAAAAACAAGCAAATCGCTCGCTCCAAAGGATTGAAGCGGCTTTGTCTCCACTGTACGGAGACGTCGGTAGAATACGTATTGGGAGGGAAAAAGTTTCGCTTGAAGGCGATATCGAAACGGCCCTTTTAAGAGTGTGTCCCATACTTCAGAATGCGCGTTAATTCTCGCTGGGCAACGACCTCGCTATTCGACCCGAGGTGTCGTCATGGGGAAGTTTCGGCGGAACAATTTCTGCAAGGCAATGGATGCCTGGTTGAGCATTTTTTTCTTCGGGCTCTTTTTCAGCACGAGAAGAATGCCGTTGGGATCTCAGGAAGGAAAGTCGTCTTGATAGTCTAGTACTTCCCAGTTGATATCTAGAGTCTCGGTTGACGATCGGTTGTGGGCGAGATCTATTGTATTAAATTGATCGAATACATGGAAATGGATGTCGATCGGCTCTCCCTTGCTGGTCACCTTAGTGTAGTGCTCATAGTGGTCCCGTTTTTCACGGTCATAGTCT
>JAURNO010000400.1 GCA_030830145.1 Verrucomicrobiota bacterium | reverse complement strand
GTCAATTCCAGAACCTTGAGCTCGAGGGCTTCGATCTCCTCATCCTTGTCCTTGAAGGCTCCCTCGAAGGAACGCACCTGGTGAGTCAACTCGCGACCCAAAGCTTCGATCGTCGCATTCGCCTCGCCCAGCAAGCGCTCGTGCTCGTCTCTTGCAATGGTCTCCTCAAAGGAGACCGGAACTTGAACGGATTCCTCGACGCTTCGGGCTGATTCTTCTTCTTGGCAGGCAAGGAAGACCAATGGAATCAAAAATAGGATCGTTTTCTTCATGCTGACCTCATAGCGAAAGAAAACCCTGCAATTGGCAAGGCGAATTGAACTTGGCCTAGGCGAACCTATGAAGGACGGAGATTCTTGCTTGCCCATCGCAGAAGGAAAGCAAAGTATCCTTCTTACATGAAAAAGAGCAAATCGAGCGAGGATACACTCAAGGCCATCCGTCGAAACACCGCCTACACCCATAGCCGCACACTCTCATTGATCTACTGCGTTTTGCTCGTCGGAGTCATCGGACTCCTCGTCTTCATCGGCACCCATGACGAAGCCAATCAAATGCCGACCATCCAGCGGGTCGCCTGGATGTTCGGTGGAATCCTTGCCGGAGTTGCGGCCAGTGCCTGCCTGTATCATTATCTCTTTGCCCACTACGATCAAGCGGATGCTCTTTTGCAAGTGGCCAAGTTTCAGGAACGCTCCATTCGCACCCGCAAAGACGCGGTCGACTTGGTCGACAAAATCAGGGAAGAAGTAAGTAGGGACGAAAAAATACCTGCTGAGTCTGCGACCGAAGACTCAGGGAGTGACGAAACTGCTCTTGTTTCCAAAACTGAGCAAAGCGATCAAGAGGAAGCATCCGCTCCCCTTGCTCCGGATCATCCCGAAGCAGAAGATAAAGAGGCCGGAACCGACTGAACAGCTTCCGTCAACCATTCATATCTCCTACTCCAAAGTACTTCGCAGATCAGTCCATCTGGAAAGATGCTCTTCGCAGATCACAATCTCCTCCCCGGAAAAAACCTTGATCGCCATGTAAATCATGTCCGGTTGATCCGCTTCGCAAACCGACCAAAGAACTTCGAACTGAGCATCGGACAGTGGGAACTCGACGTAACAGGAAAGATTTTCCGTCTCAAGAAAGTAGTCATCGGCGCATCTTTTGAAATGACTGGTGTTCTTTTCGGCTTTGATAGCCAAGGCCACCATTCCCTTGTCGCATAACCAACCGCAAAACCAAGTTCGCTTGAGGTCCTCATGGATGGGATACCCAGGAAATCTCCTCGCCTGACTGATTAAATTTTCGGGTGCAACGAGCATTTTATTAAGTTCTGATCAAATGAAACTTCAAGCGGGATGATCAAACTTGAGTCAGGAACCAGAAACCGGTGGACGAGACGCTGAGAATAATAAAGAAGGAAAATATATTTGTTATCATAGTTAAATTAAGGATTTAATAACGTATTTACACTAAATACTTTTTAATATCAAGAATAATCGTAAAAACATTTAAATTATTTCACCAGATGGCCGAAAGCAGGTCGCCAGGCAACCAATCAGGAGGAGAAAAAAGCCAGGGATTGGCGTATCCCATCCTCCAGTGAAGTCTTGGGCATTCGAGGGAAAGCCCGACGGGTAGCCTCATCATTGAGCCCGTATACGAAGGGAGTTTCCTCGGCATCCCCCGAATAGCCCACGCCCTCCGCATTCATTTCCAACTTTCCTGCCTGCTCACTTAGAACGGCAAGAAAGTCGTCCACCGATCGAGTTTCTCCCAAGAGGTTGAAAGTTCCATAACCCTCGAACGGATCGAGTACGGCCCGGGCAAAACCAGCCCCCACGTCGTAAGAAAAATGGTAGTGCTCCTTTCCCCGGTAGGGAATTTCAAAGGATTCACCCTTGGCCACCGCCTTCATGGCCGAAGTCATAGCTGCAGTGAAACCACGGTCCCGACCGGGCCCGTAAGTGGTGGCCAAACGAAGGGAAACGGTCGGACTGCCACTTGCCTGATGGAAAGCTTGGGCCATCCCCTCCCCCGCCACTTTCCAATACCCGTACAAGTTGAAAGGTTGGTAGGGATCTTCGGGACGAACACCTTCCGGACCGTAGAGAGAGCGGGGTCCGTTCACGGCGCTGGAACTTGCGAAAACAAAACGCTCGAGGGGACTGTCCAGTTCCGAACAGGCCCGAAAGAGATAGGCCGTTCCAAGGAGGTTTACCTCCATCCCGCGCATCGGATAATCGCGGCAATCGGGGGTTTGCAAAGCCCCCAAGTGAAGAACGCGAGTGGGTTGGACCTCCCGGACGGCTTGGGCAACCGACTCAGGGTCCGAAAGATCACCCGTCCAATGATGGTAGTTTTCAGAAGGCGAAGTTTCCGGTGTGGAACGGTTGAAACCATGCACCTCCGCTCCCTCGTCGAGGAGGATTCGCACCGCATGACTCCCGATGCAACCCGTTGAACCTGTTACTAATACGCGCATTTTCGACATCCTCTACAAAAGGGTTATGGAGGCCAATCCAAGGAAAGAAAGAAAACCAACCACATCCGTGACCGTCGTTACGAACACCCCCGATGCAATGGCTGGATCAATCTTCAACCGGTCCAAGAGCACGGGCAAGGCGACACCGGCAAAACCGGCCACCACCATATTTATGACCATGGCACCGGCAATGACTCCC
>JAURNO010000399.1 GCA_030830145.1 Verrucomicrobiota bacterium | reverse complement strand
TCTTTCCTTTGCCTTCTCGATTACGGCACCGGTTATGATGGCCAGTTCGTACAGTACGTAGAGAGGAATGGTCAGAATGCACAGGGTTACGGGATCTCCGCCCGGCGTGATGAAAGCAGCCGCGATCAGGAGGATAACGAGCACGAGCCGGCGATTGTCGCGCAACTTTTTGACGGATAGAATCCCTATTTTAATCAGGAGGATAAGGACAAGTGGAAATTGGAAGGCTATCCCGACGGCAAAGGTCATCCAAATTACGGTGCTGTAATAGTTGCCCGCTTCCGGACGATAAACGTCGAGACCGAGCACATTGAAGGAAAACTCGATGGTAAAGGCCAAAGAGTAAGGAAGAATAAAGAAATAGGTCATGGACGCGCCAGCCAGAAAAAGAAGGGTGGCAGCGAGACAACCTGGCAAGAAAACCCTCTTCTCCCGGGGTGTTAGACCGGGAACCACGAAGCCTCCGATAAAATAAAGAATCAGAGGAAGCGAAATTCCAATCCCACCGAGAAAACAAATCTTCATGGCAATGAAGATAGGAGAAAAGGAACGAATGACCTGGAGCAGGTTACGATTCTTTCCGACGGAAAAATGACTGAGAATCCGTGTTTGGTGGTGCGGGTCGGATATACCCCACGTTTGCAAGTCGTCTTGCCTTGCGTTGCGCAGCATTCGTAGATCGACATCCTGTGAATTAAGGGTTTCCACGTACTCTTCGAGACCAATACTTTGAAGGTCGACTTCGATCTTCCCAAAATCTTCAACGGCCGAAACCAAAGGCATCTGGAGGACTTTTACGGAGTCGTCCAGAAAGACCGCAATGGCAAGGCAACCTCCTATGAAAGCGATGATTGATTTGAAAATGACCCACCTCAACTCTTCCAAGTGCTCAAGAAAATGCATTTCATTGGGACTTGATTTGTCAGGGTTCCCTTTTTTCTTAAGCATACCCACAAACCCCTCCTCTTTGAATTTTTCTCCAAAGGTCTTGGGTTTGTCGTTTTTATTTTCCGAACTCATTTGAAAACATGAAGGATAAATACCTCGTGGGGGTTTAAAGCAAATTGTTGATTATGGAGAAAAAATGTTTTTCGTCCATTGGAAACCATGCAAATTGAAAATTGAGACTTTGGGTATCGGAAGTCGTTCGTTGACAAAATGTCCAAAAAATAAGATGAAATCCCCTTCGTTTATTCATCGCTTGCCCTGTTTGACCTCAAGGCAAATGGTGACTTTTATTACAGAAGCTAAATAAATTACAAGACAATGGCCCAAAAAAAGAAGGCAAAACCTGCCAAGAGTAAAACATCCAAGAAAGCACCCGGCAAGAGTGCATCCAGCAAAGCGAAAGGCCCAAAGTATGTCTATGACTTTGGCAAAAAGACCGACGGAGACGCAACGCAACGTAACCTTCTCGGCGGCAAAGGCGCTAATTTGGCGGAGATGGCCAAGATTGGACTTCCCGTACCCCCTGGCTTTACTATCACGACTGATGTCTGCACTTACTTTTACGACAATAAAAAGACCTACCCCAAAGTGTTGGATGAACAAATGAAGCAATCGGTTGCCTTGATGGAAAAGCAATTGGGCAAAAAGCTTGGCGACCTGAAAAACCCCCTTCTTCTTTCCGTCCGTTCAGGGGCCCGTGATTCCATGCCTGGCATGATGGATACGATCTTGAACTTGGGTCTGAACGACGAGACGGTGGAGGCCCTCACGGCATCCTCCAACAACGAGCGTTTTGCCTGGGATTGCTATCGTCGATTCATCCAAATGTACGGTGATGTTGTTATGGGTGTGCAGAAGCTTCCGAGTGAAGATCACGATCCTTTTGAGGCTACCATCGAAGATTTCAAAAAGGAGATTTTTCCAAAGGAAAAAGGTGAAGTCGATGATTCCCGCATTACCGCTTCTCAAATGAAGGAGTTGGTGAACCGCTTCAAGCAATTGGTGAAAAAAAGGTCTGGTCGCGATTTTCCAACCTGCCCTTGGCAGCAACTCGAAGGCTCAGTCGGTGCCGTTTTCAGTTCTTGGATGAACGATCGTGCAATCGTTTATCGCCGCAAGTACGGAATCCCCGCGGAATGGGGTACCGCCGTGAACGTTCAAGCAATGGTATTTGGCAATACCGGAAAAAAATCCGGCTCGGGTGTTGGTTTTACCAGAGACCCAGCGAGCGGCGAAAAAGTCCTGTACGGTGAGTTCCTTACCGATGCTCAAGGGGAGGATGTCGTTGCCGGAGTCAGGACTCCTCGTCCAGTCGCAAAACTCCAACGAGTTTTGCCCAAGCCCTTCAAGGAGCTAGTAGCGGTGCAAAAAAAGTTGGAGAAGCATTTCAAGGATATGCAGGACTTTGAATTCACGATTGAAAATGAAAAGCTCTACATGCTGCAGACCCGTAATGGCAAACGTACCGGACTTGCCGCTGTGCGCATTGCCGCTGAAATGGTAAAAGAGAGACTCATCGATTGGAAAACCGCAATCACGCGAGTTCCAGCCGATCAGTTGGATCAGGTTTTGGCTCCCGTCTTCGACGAGAAGGCTCAAAAAGCAGCCACCTCGCTATGCAAGGGTTTGCCCGCAGGTCCGGGAGCCGCCTCAGGACGAATCTGCCTGAATGCCGAAAGAGCCGTGGAAGCGGCCAAGAAGTCGAGCGTTCTCTTGGTTCGCCAGGAAACCTCTCCCGAAGACCTCAGAGGCATGATTGCCGCCGAGGGTATTTTGACTGCCAGAGGAGGCGTTTCCTCGCATGCTGCGCTAGTCGCTCGACAAATGGGCAAGGTCTGCGTTTGCGGAGCCGCCGAATTAGATGTCGATTATCATGCCAAAACCGTCAAGGTCGCAGGCAAGACCTTCAAGGAAGGCGATTATATGTCGATTAACGGAACGACGGGAGAAGTCTTCGCAGGCGAAATCAAGACGGCTCCATCGGAAATTATTCAAGTTTTGGTTGAGAAGAAACTGGACCCGAAGAAAAGCCAGGCCTATCAAAACTTTTCCAAGCTTATGAATTGGTGCGAGAAAGCGACCAAAATGACGGTCCGTACCAACGCGGATTCGCCTTCTCAGGTCGCGAATGCAGTGGCATTCGGTGCTACCGGAATCGGGCTTTGCCGAACGGAACACATGTTTTTCGAAGGGAATCGGATCGATGCCATGCGGGAAATGATTCTTGCTGAAGACGAGCCGACCCGGCGCAAAGCATTAAAGAAATTGTTACCTTATCAAAGGCGTGATTTCCAAGGCATTTTCAAGGCATTGGCCGGAAAGCCCGCAACCATTCGCTTGCTTGACCCCCCCTTGCATGAATTCTTGCCTCATGACAATCAGGCTCAACGCGACTTGGCCAAGAAGCTTGGTCTTCCACTTGCGGCCATTAAGAGAAGGGTCGAGGATCTCCATGAGTTCAACCCGATGCTTGGGCATCGAGGCTGTCGTTTGGGCATATCCTATCCGGAGGTCACTGAGATGCAGGCGCAAGCTATCTTCGAAGCCGCTATACTGGCCAAGAAAGCCGGAATTGAAGTTAACCCTGAACTGATGGTTCCCTTGGTTGGGTTCCCGCGCGAGCTCGAGCTACAAGTCGAGGTCATTCATGAAACGGCCAAGAAGGTTTTTGCCGCCAAAGGCGAAAAGGTAAAATACCTTGTCGGTACCATGATTGAAATTCCTCGTGCGGCCCTCGTTGCCGATGAAATTGCGAAGACTGCTCAGTTCTTCAGTTTTGGAACGAATGATTTAACCCAAACCACCATGGGCATGAGCCGTGATGATTCGGGCAGTTTTCTTCCGAACTACACCGAGCTTGATATCTTGGACGCAAATCCTTTCGCTAGCGTGGACCAAAGTGGCGTCGGCCAATTGATGGAGATCGCCGTTAAAAAAGGAAAATCGAAACGTCGTGGAATCAAACTTGGAATCTGTGGAGAACACGGAGGAGATCCGCAGAGTGTGAAGTTCTGTCATAAAATCGGACTTAACTACGTGAGTTGCTCACCGTTTCGTGTGCCGACGGCAAGACTTGCCGCTGCCCAAGCTGCAGTCTCCTAGTTTCATATCATTTGAACGAATTCTCGAAAGAGGCTCGAACGCCAGTCGTTCGGGCCTTTTTCTTTCCTGTGACCTCAACCTGACTTTTTTACCACGGTACAATAAGCATGTTTGAGGTAAAAGAGAAACCCAGACTCGTGGAGAAAGCCTTCCTCGTTTCGGTCATTATGCGGGAAGATGAGAGGGCAGAAGCCGAATCACTTTTGGAAGAATTGTCCGAGCTGGTTCAGAACTTGGGAATCAGAGTTCACCAAAAAAAAGTGGTGCGAATCCGAAAGACTTTTGCTGGCCACATATTGGGTAAGGGTAAAGTGGAGGAAATTCTGACTGAAGTTGGAGAACTTGGATGCGACGTCATCATATTCGATAATGAAATTTCACCAGGGCAACAACGCAATTGGGAAGAGGCCGGTAAAGTTTTGGTGATCGATAGGCATGAAGTCATTCTAGATGTATTTGCCAAGCGAGCTCAGACTAAAGAGGCGAGCCTTCAAGTGCAATTGGCTCGATTGGAATATTCATTGCCCAGGTTGCGTCGTGCTTGGACTCATTTGGGGCGCCAACGCGGTGGCGGCGTTACGCAAAGAGGGGAGGGTGAGGCTCAAATTGAATTGGATCAGAGAATGTTGCGAGACAAGATTGCGTCGACCAAAAGGGAAATCGCCCAAGTTTCCGTCAGACGTTCGACCAGTCGGAAAAAAAGACAGAGGGTGCCACTCCCAACTATGGCTATCGTTGGATACACAAATGCCGGCAAGTCGACTTTGCTCAACTGTATGACCGGAGCCAACGTTATCTCCGAGGACAAGCTATTTGCAACCCTTGACCCGACGAGCAGGAAAGTTCGGGGACCGAGTGGCCGAACCATAGTGCTAACCGATACGGTGGGGTTTATCCGTAAACTTCCTCATCGATTGGTTGATTCTTTCAAGGCAACCCTAGAGGAAGCTTTGGTCGCCGATTTACTTTTACACGTGGTTGATTTGTCAAACCCGGAGTTTGACCAGCAGATGAAAACGACCAGAGAGGTTCTTAGAGAATTGGGTGCTCAAGAAAAGGAAATTCTAACTGTTTACAACAAGATAGATCGGGTGGAAAATTCTTTGGTCATGGCCAAAGCGAGGGATCTTGCTTCGCCTTGCTCTTTTATTAGTTCTAAGTCAGGTGAAGGTGTCGAGTCTTTGATGCTTATGGCCGAAGGCATGCTTGAGGATCAGGAAGCCAGCATGGATTACTTGGTCCCCCATGACCAATATGCACTCGTCACTCGTCTTCGCGAACAGGGGGCTTTGCTCACGGAAGAAGTGGAGGAGGGGGGAATCATGGTCAAGGCCGCTCCGAGGGGTAACCTTGCCTACCGGATGAGAGAATATGTTTATACTCCGAGCTAACGGAGAAAGGACCGGTTTTTACTTTTCTTTTTGCCTTCTTTGGTAGTCGACCAAGGTCACGCGGAACATATTGGCTGCAATCCAAAAAACTCCCGTCATGCACAACGAGGTCATGCCGGCCACGATATAAACGGTGGTCTGATCGTAGGAGGGTACATGTGGCATCAATACCCAAAGCATGAATGCGAAAAAAGCACATGAAAGAAAGAGGTCCACTACGATGCCCGTCTTTGACACAAGTTTGTCTTCGGTTTGATCTGACATAATGGATTAAGGATGAATGATTTTTGAACAGGGTCAAACCTATCCCGCGCTTGACGCGGCGTCAAGTATGCGAGTTTTGATCTCCGAAATACTCAAATCCTTGAGAATGCTCGGCTTAATCCGGTTAAAAGGAAGGGGAGGGAGGTGGTCGAGTTTTTCCCTCAAACAAAGGTTTCGGTTCGCAGACACTTCGTCCACCCGGTCTATCGGCGTGAAGTGAGGTGCCGTCTTGATCGCTTCGGGGTGTGTATCGATAATTTCTTTAATGGCCAAAACCGCATCGGCAAATCGATCCAATTCTTCTTTCCCATAACTCTCCGTGGGTTCGATCATAAGACCGAAAATCTCGGGGAAGGCAACAGTGGGTGCATGAAACCCGAAATCCAAAAACAGCTTTCCTACCTGAGGAATGGCTTTTGCTTTCGGGATGCCGACCTTCTCCAATTTCTCGAAGTCTTCTTCGCAGAGAGTCAGAATAAATTCATGCATTCTAGGCGATTTGCCTTCGCAGGCAGGAAGGGTGGGGAAGATTTTGCCGAGCTTGGCAAATAAATATCGAGAGGACAATACGGCGGTGGAAGACATTCGAGGGACACCCTCTTTCCCTAATCGCAGAAGGTAGGAGTAGGCACGAACCTTGTGTCCGAAGTTACCCCAGTGCCGATGGAACGAACCAATGCTGAATTTGGGTTTGGTTGAACGATAGAGCCCTTCCTCGTCTTGTGTGATGATTTTTCCGGGCAGAAAATCAACGAGTTTTTCGGATACCGCGACAATGGCATCGCCAGGCCCCCCTCCACCGTGAGGAATGGTCCATGTTTTGTGCAAATTGTTGTGTACGGCATCGACTCCGAGCGACCCGAGGTTTACGATTCCGGCGATTGCGTTCATGTTTGCTCCGTCCATGTACACTAAACCTCCAGCCTCATGCACGGCTTGAGAAACCAATTGAAAATTGTTTTCGAAAATTCCGGAAGTGTTCGGGTTGGTGATCATGACTCCACAGAGTTTGTCTCCGTAAACCTTGATCTTTTCCGAGAAATCTTCCATGTCGATTGTCCCCTCCGCGTTGGCAAGCAAATGAACAATGCCCTGGGCGTATCCTGCCATAGCCGCGGTGGCGAAATTCGTGCCATGTGCCGATTGGGGAATGAATACAATGTTCCGGTGTCCTTCGCCGCGCTTGCGATGATAAGCTTGAAAAAGCTTAAGGCCAACAAGTTCTCCCTGGGCTCCGGCGACGGGTTGAGTCGTGACTGCGGACAACCCGGTGATTTCCCTGAACCATTCTTGCGTTTCGTAAAGCACGGACAAAGGGCCTTGGGAATCTTCTTCGGGTGCCTGAGGGTGTACTTGAGAGAAGCCCGGCAGGCTGGCCGCCCAATCATTGAGCATGGGGTTGTACTTCATCGTACATGAGCCCAATGGATAACATCCGTCGTCCGGGCTGACGTTTAATTCGGCCAAGTTCTCGTAGTAGTTGGTTATTTCGTCGAATGAAAAGCTAGGCAGGTTTGCCGACCCAAATCTTCTTAAATTTTTGTCAGTCTCCTTCGTACTTGTATCATACTCTCTTCCCTTGAGTCGGGGAAACTCCATATTAAAAAAGCGTACGAGACTTTCGATTGCTTCGTCGTCTTGAATGTCCGAAAAGGAAATCTTGAGCAAGTTTTCGGATGTCCCGTCCGGCACGATACCAGACAAATCGACCCCAATGTGCAGGTTTTCTTCTCGTCCTTTGATAATTAGGTCGGATACAGAACGGTCTAGAGAAAGCAAGGTTTCGTTGAAGGAAGGCGTGTTCGGGAACGCCAAGTCAACGCCCTCGCATTTCAGTATGCTCGAAAGCACCACTTCTTTGGCATTCAAGGCCGAAGCGATGGAGTCCTTCATTCCACTTTCACCTTTCGCCAGGAGACTGGCTCCGGCCAAGGTGGCAAGAAAGGCTTGATTCGAACATATGTTGGAGGTCGCTTTTTCTTTCCGAATGTGTTGCTCGCGAGTGGAAAGAACCATGACGAAACAATCCCTCCCGTTGATGTCCTTTGCTCTTCCGACGTAACGACCAGGAGTGGAGCGGAGGTCTTTTTTGCGATCTTCGTTGAAGCGACAACCGAACAAGCCCAATCCTGGGCCACCGAAAGACGGTGGGATGGCCAAATGCTGGGCTTCTCCGGCGATGAAGTCCACGCCGTCTTTTCCAAAGTCCGTGGGGGGTTTCAATCCACCCGTGGCTAAAAGCATAGGGTCGATCGATGCGATGGATCGCATCCCCCGTGCCGCTGCAAAATCAGCAAGGGCATCGACATTTTCCAAGAGTCCGAACTTGTTGACTTGGGGAAAAACAAAAGCGGCGTATTGTTCTGTTTCCTCTTCTTTTGCATCCTCAAGGCAAGAGAGGTCCAGTATCCCAGTGGAAGGACAGATTTTGGCTAGGGCAAACTCAATTCCGGTTTCTTCTGTCAAAGTTTCAAGAACTTCAATATCTGCCTCGAAAAGGCTTTCGGCAAGGAGCACTTTGTTTCCGCGGGTGCTTGTGCGAATGGCGCAAGTGATTGCTTCGAACAGTGCCGATGATCGATCGTAGAGTGAGGTGTTGATGGCCTCGAAGCCGGTCAAGGTCGAAAGCACGCATTGATAAATCCAATGAGTGACCAACGTACCTTGACTTCTTTCCGGTTGGTAAGGTGTGTAAGAAGTCGTCAAAGGCCGTAATTTCGAGACGAAGTCCACGACCGGATGAGTGGTCCAAACCGGAAGCATGTCTCCGACAAACGAATTCTTTAGGTTGGTTTTCTCCGAGAGATCGAAAAGTTTTTTTGCAGCCTCTCCGTACTCCAATTCTTCAGGCAAGTCGGGATTTGTCTCAAAAAGAACCTCCGAGTCTATATGGGAGAACAATTCTTGCGTGGAGTTGCAAGCGGTAGTCTCAAGCATGGCGCGAATATCTTCTTCGCTTGCCGAGATGTAATGCCGCTTTGTTTCCCTGGGGAATTCCGCCGGGTCATAAGGCAAAGGTGGACAGTCAGTATTTTCTGCGAGTTTTGTTTCCGCCATGTCAGTAATTATATCTTTCGTTGTTCCCTAACTGAATGAATAATCATTCACGTTCATAACTTCAGACTACCCGAACAACCAAAATAGAACAAGCAACCTGCTTCCAGAGTGTTTTCTGATGTGCAATAATCAAAAGCAGGCCTCGCTTTAATTCTTTAGCGTGGAAAAATAATTTTGCTGACAAGGTAGTTTCCCATGTCGTTATTATAGATAACCAGTCATGAAAAAGAGAGCCCAGGGTAAAGCTCTCATTTGAATGAACGGAGCCAATGAAATCAGCTCGACATTCTGACTCGGGAGCAATGATTTCAACGGACGGTCTCCTTTTCTCCTACTTTAAACGATAAGCAGATCAAACCATCTCGTCGATTTTTCAAAGAAATCTTTATTTTATGACCAATATTAAAAATCCCGTGGAGAGTAACCCCAATGTATGAATTATAATTGTGCCGAAAGGGGCTATCACGTTACTTTTAATCTAAACAAACCTAGTTTGCCGAATGAATATTCTAATCTATAAAAACGAACAGCAATACGGCCCCTATACATCCGAACAAGTTTGGGAGTATGTGCAACAAGGACATTTTACTCTTGAAGATCATGCCTGCAGTGATGGGCAGAATTGGGTTCTTCTTTCTCAAATCCCCGGTTTTGCCGCTCAAACAGAGGTTGGGCAGTCCCACCAAGCAAAGCAACCCGCACAAGTTCAGGTTGCGCGTGCCAGAGCCCAGGTTCCTCAGGCACAAGTTCCAATTGCGACCGGAGGCGGTTCCAAAAAAAAGAAAATAATCCTGTTCTTAAGCATCGGTGCCGTTTGTTTGGCCGCCCTTACCGCCGGATTGGTCTTTTGGCTGAGTGGTGACGATGAAAAGGGCGATTTGGTTGCGGATGTGAGTAAGGATAACGAGACCGAACAACCTTCCGGAGAAAGTGTTGCGGCCCTTGCCGACATTCCGCTTCTGGATCGTATTTCATCCGATGCCTTGGCCGTGGCCTTCATTGATTACGGTACGATTCTTGAAAAAGGCGGGCAGGATTTCCTGCCGCTAATCCCACCGGACGCACCTCCTCAATTGACCACCGTGTTGAAAGATCCGTCCATGGTGGGACTTGATTCGTCGGCTCCTTTGCAGGTTGTTTTATCCGCTTATGATTCGCCTGAAGACGATGGTCAACTGGGCATAGCGGGCAAACTGGATGATGCGGCTGTGACACAACTTCAAGAGGAATTGATTTCGGGTGTTGGAACTGGATTTGGTCTTGATTTGGGTGTCGAATACCGGGTGAATGCAAAATGGTTGGCTTTTGCCCAAGTCAATGACTTGGGATCCATGCGCTGGAAACAAGACATTCGAAACCTCAGCACGCAATCCACCACCTTTGAATTTTCAGGACTG
>JAURNO010000028.1 GCA_030830145.1 Verrucomicrobiota bacterium | reverse complement strand
GTTTTTTCAGCGGGCGTAACTCAAGCCTACGATGATTGCCCTATAGACAGAAGGATGGAAGAGTACTGCAAAAAAATCGGCTACCGTTTGCAGGCAAATTCGAGCTTTGCCAACCCTTCGATGTTGAACCGTGCCGACCTTATTGTAACACTCGACCACGAAAGCGAAGATTTCACCAAAGTACAAAAGCGGGCCATTCGATGCGAAGCCCGACCTTTGGGTGTCTTTATGGCACCAGGTTGCGAACCCTATGTACCCGATCCCTTCGACAGGGATGAAGAACTGAGCGTGGACGATTGTTATGATAAAATCGTCTCTACCATCGAATACGGTTGCACCAAATTGTGTTCGGCTCTGCCTTCGTTCTTTAGTTAACACTCCTCCTCTTCTGCTGGTACTTTTTCCTCACTTTTTCAGCTTTTTTTTATTTGGTCACTTACCGTGGCGTATCGCCTACAACAAAATAGATGTATGAGATTCACTCCCATGCAGTTTCATTTATCATAATGGGCATCACCTTTTTCTTCCTTTGCACAAGTGAAGGATAACCTGCTATGAACGAGTTCAGTAAATGGTAACTCAATTGAAATAAAGATTCCCCCTTCAATAAACGGCCCTATTTTCCCTCAGGATTGCCTTAGGTGGTTCCATACTATTTCTTTGCCTTAAACTACTTGTTGAATCTATAAGTGGGTGTGAGATTTTTAGCTTCAATCACCCCATTGTTCGTATCCGTGTGTCTTCTCGAAGTCACGCTCAAGGTCTCGGCAAAGGCGATCTACCCTCCCATAATAAAGGAAGCTCGGGAAGTTACCTACAAGCATGCGAGTTCTTCGAGGCTCAACCTTTGGATCATGAATCCGGAGGGACATAAAAAGAATGACCCAAAGCCCGTCATCGTATTTTTCTTCGGAGGAGGATGGCGAGGAGGAACGCCAGCCCAGTTTGAAATGCAATGCAAATACCTCGCCTCTCGGGGAATGGTTGCCATTACAGCTGACTATCGAGTTTCATCCCGTCACAAGACCCCCGCAACGGCATGCGTGGAAGATGGCAAGTCCGCGATCAGGTGGATCAGAAAGAATGCCGACGAACTGGGAATCGACCCTGAAAAAGTTGCCGCAGGCGGAGGCTCCGCAGGTGGACATATTGCAGCGGCAACCGCCACGCTCCAAGGCTTTGATGCGGGAAACGAAAGTATTGAAATTTCATCCAAGCCGAATGCTCTCGTACTCTTCAATCCCGCTGTTGCCCTGGATGACATTGGGATCGAATTTATTCTGCCCGAAGAAACGAAAAAAAATCTCTCCCAAAGGGTGGGAACAAACCCCAGGGAATTATCTCCCTATCATCACCTCGACAAAACACTTCCCCCAACACTTGTCTTTCACGGTACGCAAGATGATGCAGTTCCCTTTGTAACCGTCCGACTCTTTCAAAAAAAGGCTTCCCGGATAGGCCGAGAATGCAGGTTGATTACTTTCCCGGAAAAACCTCATGGATTCTTCAATTGGGGGCGATTCGACAATGATCCCTTCCGAAAAACAATGAAAGAAACCGACCGTTTCCTTTCCGAACTTGGTTGGCTCGAAGGAAAGCCAACCATTGATCAATTCATAACCCGAAACCAAACTCTCCCCAAACAATGACCTCAATCTGCGCCAACATAGCCCAAAGCAAAACCTTCCAAAGACTGATTCTCGTAACCATCCTTATCGCCGGCATTACGGTTGGAATTCAAACCTACAAGGATTTTGCAAATCGCTATGAATCGATCCTCACGGCCCTAGATACTTTGGTTCTTATAATCTTCACCCTGGAGGTGTTGATCAAAATTACCGCCGAAGGTAAACATCCCCAAAGATATTTCAACAATGCCTGGAACATATTTGATTTTATCATCGTGGTGGCTTGTTTACTCGGACCAATTCTCCCCAT
This sequence comes from Verrucomicrobiota bacterium, assembly GCA_030830145.1. GTDB lineage: Bacteria > Verrucomicrobiota > Verrucomicrobiia > Opitutales > Seribacteraceae > Seribacter. Next base: position 1,203 of record JAURNO010000028.1, on the reverse strand, counting down.
CGACAGTTCCTTCTTGCCTGTTCTTCGTCTCATTCGGATTCTTCGCGTCCTTCGCTTGGTCACCGCCATACCGAAACTCCAAATCCTCGTAAGTTGCCTGATCAAAAGTCTGCCTTCCATGTTTTACGTCAGCGTATTATTGGCTCTGCTCTTTTATGTGTATGGTACAATGGGCGTCTTTCTTTACGGTGAAAACGACCCCATTCATTTCAGAAATCTCCAGATCTCCGTTCTGTCCCTGTTTCGGATCGTCACCTTGGAGGACTGGACCGACGTCATGTACATAAACATGTATGGATCGGAAAATTACGGGTATTCGGAAAGAGATCTCATCAAGTGGAACCCCAATTCTTCCGATTCACCGGTAGGAGGGGCTTTCTTTTTCGTGAGTTTCGTCCTGATCGGAACCATGATTGTTCTCAATCTCGTGATTGGAGTTATAATGAACAGCATGGATGAATCGAATGCCGAAATGTCCATACAAAGTGAAATAATCAGACGGAAAGAAAACCCTGAGCCAATTAGGGACGGAATGGACGATTTGCACAAGCGACTCGAAGAGATATCAGGGGAGATGCAGGTCATCAAAAAGATGCTTGAGGAAAAGAAGACGAAAGCCTGAGGAACGCTTAGGTAAAACATTGGGAAATTCATAGATAATTGCATTAAAACGGAGATTGATTTTGATTGTTCGTCAATGTGATGATGTTTCTTTGACAAACACCTGACCTTCAATGAACAACCACGACTGAAAAAGCTTTCGAATTAGGGCTTACAATCAAACCCAACTCCCCATTATATGAACCTCCGCAAAACATTCATTCCCACGGTCTTCATCTCATTCCTTCTTCAACAAGCCTACCCTCAGCAGGCAGAAGAGAAGGACAAGATCCAAACCCTCGCTTCGGAAATCACCGCAGTAACTGTTTACGCCGACCGCGCCCGAGTCACTCGGGAGGCAACGCTCGCCCTACCGGCTGAACCGGACCGCGTTTCCTTTGCCAAACTACCAAGCTGGATCGACGAAGGCTCGGTAAGAGTCAGTCTCATGCCAGAAGCCAGTGCCATTGGAGAGGTTCTCGACGTTCAAGTCCGCAGGACCTACCTCACCGCAGCCTCGGACGAGGAAGTTCGAAAAGCGCAGGAAGCGGTTCAGTGGATGTCAGACCAGATGGCTGAACTCTCCGACAAGAAAAAGGTTCT
>JAURNO010000398.1 GCA_030830145.1 Verrucomicrobiota bacterium | reverse complement strand
GCCGTGGTTCTCTGCGCTTCGAGATCACCAGTGAAGACGATAACGTCGTCTTGGATATGGAGAAACAGGTAAACGAGCTGAGCGAACAATTTTCGTTGGAAACCGGTACATCCGTCGTCCTTGAGATCGTAGCCAAACGCCAAAACTGCGGAATTCCCTTTTCTCATCCACTCGTAAAGACCACTCGAGCCATCATGGCCGAAACCGGCATCACCCCGAACGTCGATCCCAGCACCGGAGACCTGAATGCCCTTATCCGAGCGGGACATCCTGGTGTTACAGTCGGACTGACTACTGCTGAAAACCTGCGGGAGGAAAACGAAACCATTCACCTCGGTCCACTTTTCGGGGGACTTGCTCAACTCATTACCCTGCTTCAGGCAATCGATCTGGGACTCTGCGAATGAAAAACGACAACAAACAAAACTGGCTTGAAAACAATACGTTCCACCATGGAGAATTTTGGGACATCATTAAGCTAGTTGAGGAAAAGGAAAAAAAGGGAATTAAGATCTCCCTTTGCATCCCGACCTTGAATGAGGAGAAAACCATTGGAAAAGAGGTTCTCATCCTCCGTTCGGAATTGATGGAGCGGTATCCGCTTATCGACGAATTCGCGGTCATTGACTCCGGTTCTCAGGACAAGACGCTAGAAGTGGCTCGAAACTATGGGGCGGATGTATACCTCGCCTCCGACATACTGCCCGAAGTCGGGGACAAGAAAGGAAAAGGAGAGAATCTGTGGAAAGCGATTCATCAGCTGAAAGGAGACATCATATGTTACGTGGATGCGGACATATCGAACATCCATCCGCGCTTTGTTTATGGCTTGGTCGCTCCACTCATCGGACGAGATGAAGTTCATTACGTAAAAGCGTTCTATGATCGCCCCCTTAACTATTCGAGTGGTTTGCGTGCCAGCGGAGGTGGACGGGTGACAGAAATTCTGATCCGCCCTCTCTTTTCTCTTTTTTATCCCGAACTTACGAACGTCATCCAACCCCTGTCAGGGGAGTATGCGGCAAGACGCGAAGTACTTGAGACCATACCCTTCCCGATTGGTTACGGAGTCGAGACTTCACACCTGCTTGATTTATACGAGAAGTTCGGTCTCGATGCTTTTGCCCAAACGGATTTGGATAGACGTGTTCACCGCAATCAAACCACCAACGCATTGGGCAAAATGAGTTTCGGGATTCTTCAAACTTTTTTCAACCGTCTCCGAGCTCAGGGCAAAATCGACCAAATGCCGGATATGGAAAAGTTCTATCGGAGATTCGAAGTCGAGGACGGTACTTACAGCCAACTTGTGCAAGAGGTCGTGGAAGAAGAAAGACCCCCCATGATTGAGATTGAAAGTTATCTAAACCGCGTGGTCGTCTAAGTCCTCAATCCCCTTCCGAGATGAAGGTCGCCATCGTACATTATCACCTCGAACCCGGAGGAGTCACCAGCGTCATTGAAAATACGTTGGAAGCATTGACTTCCCTTGAACATGACATCGAAACGGTCGTCCTTACTGGAAGAAGTTATAAAGGTCACCGCATTGAAAAACATCAAGTGGTGGAGGGGTTGGATTACGCTGTCCCGAATAAGGCAATTAGCCCAAACTTGCTCATGGAACGGATGAAGGATACGGCGATAAATTCACTGGGAGGCATGCCTAACTTATGGCATTTCCACAATCATTCGCTAGGGAAAAACCCATCTCTTACCAAGGTTACCGCCGAATTAGCCAAAGCAGGTCAATGCATTCTGCTCCAACCTCACGATTTCGCCGAGGATGGCAGACCGGTCAATTTCAAGGAATTGAAAAATGCTTATGAACATGCATACCCTGCCAGTGCAAGAATAGGTTACGCGGCACTCAACAATAGAGACCGGTTGTTTTTGGAAGAGCTTTTCGTTGACTCAGGTACAAAAGTACATCTGCTCGCAAATCCTATTCCGAAAAATAAATCATCGACAAGTCGCGGGATCGGAAAAACCGAGATTCCTGAAAATTTGATTCTGTATCCGGTTCGAGCCGTTCGGCGTAAAAACCTAGGCGAGCTCGCACTGCTTTCCGCAGCCCATCCGGATAAGTACTTCGCCAACAGCTTAGGACCGACCAATCCTCTTTTCAGACCACAATTCGAGAGATGGAAGACCTTTGGAGAAAACTCGTCCCTACGCCTTGCCTATGGCCTTGGTCACAAGCTGAACTGTACCTTCCCTGATATGGTCGAATCTGCAGAAGCCGTCGTCAGTACGAGTATTGCCGAAGGTTTCGGCTTAGGCTTTCTCGAACCGTGGGTTTTTGGGAAAAGTCTCTGTGGTAGAAACTTGCCCGAAATTACTGCAGATTTCCTACAAGAAGGCGTGCAATTGGATAACCTGTACAATCGGCTCGAGCTTAACCTTGATTTACTAGAGGACTCCACGATACTCCGGCCGAAAATTGAGGCCGCCTTAAATGGTTTTTTCAATGACTATGAAGAAAAGTTGCCAGAACGGGCAGTTCAAGAAGCATTTGACTCAATCGTGCAAAACAACCACGTAGATTTCGGACGTCTCGATGAACCTCTGCAAGAGGAACTGATTTCAGCTGTTATCGGATCAGATCAGGCAAAACAATCGATTCGCCACCAGAGCTCCATCGAGTGTCTTCCTCCATCTCGAGTCGAAGAAAACTCAAAAGCTGTCCAAGAAAGCTTCTCCATGGATGGTTACGCGGAAAAGTTAATCGAAATCTACCAGAATCTGGTGAGCGCACCGCTGGAAAAGGTGAATTTTGCCGAAGGTAGGAAACTATTGCAAAATTTCCTGTCTCCCGTCCGTCTCAACCTTTTGCGCACCAACTGATATTCAGCGAATCATCTCGCTGTTTGGTGACTAAGCGTAAAGGTAATGGAACTTCGAGGATATCCCCAAGAGAACTACTTGGCTTTACTCTTGGCTTCGTACAGGCGCTTCTCTTTGACCTTGTTGGCTTCCTTGCCGATTCGATCACGCAAATAGTACATGCGAGCCCGCATGGTTACGCTCTCGCGATCCACTTCAACTTTGTCGATCAATGGCGAGTGTACGGGAAAAACTCTTTCAACGCCTACTCCGGAAGCAATCCGTCGGACGGTGAAACTCTCATGCACTCCGGAACCTTTTCGGGCAATAACAATTCCACCGAAAATCTGAATCCGCTCTTTACCACCTTCACGAACACGAACGTGAACTTTGACGCCGTCTCCGACCTTAAAATGGTCGCGTTTCTCTTGTAAATATTCGGCTGTAATCTCTTCCAACAATTGGTTGTTCATAATTCGTGTTTCCCTTTCATGTGTTTAGTTCAATAAATCAGGCCTGAGCTTTCTTGTTTTGATCTTCCTTTGGTCGTTTCTCCAATGCTCAATTTGGGAATGATTTCCGGACAAAAGAACTTCGGGGACGGACATTCCACGATATTCATTTGGTCGGGTATACTGTGGATAAGACAGCATTTGGCCTTCAAAGCTTTCGTCGATCAAAGAATCTCCATCGCCCAAAACGCCCGGAACATGCCGTGCCACGGAGTCGACCAGGACCGATGCGGCCAAACTGCCGTTGGTCAAAACGTAATCGCCCACACTAATCTCCCTATCCACCAACTGGTCGCGAACTCTTTGATCAATCCCTTCGTAATGGCCACTCACAAGCAGAAGATGTTTCTCTAGAGCCAATTCCTTTGCAATGGAAGGGCTTAGGCTTTCGCCATCGGGGGCCATGTAAATCACTTTTGTTTTCTCGCTTGAAATTTCTTCTATAGCTTCAAACAGCGGCTCGGGTTTCAATACCATGCCGGCTCCTCCGCCAAATGGCCTATCGTCGGTTTCTCGATGTTTTCCTTTCGCCCATCGACGAAGGTCAAGTGAGTTTATCTCAATCAGACCTTTTTCAACAGCACGGCCTAAAATACTCTCGGTGGCAAACCCTTCAACCGTTTTGGGAAAAAGAGAAAGAACGTCGAAACGCAAAGCCAGGTCCATCATGCGAATCATAAGATAATTTGGACAACATACCTACAGGAACAAGGTTAAAAGTCAGGACTCCTTCGGGTCCTCCTTTTTCTCGTCCTCTTCGGAACTATCCTCGGCGGGGGCTTCTTCCTCCGCAGCAGGCTCTTCGGATTTTGCTTCCTCAGCGGGT
>JAURNO010000397.1 GCA_030830145.1 Verrucomicrobiota bacterium | reverse complement strand
GTTTCATTATGAGTAATTTCCTGTATTTAGTATTTCCGAAAGATGGCAGGTGTCGGGAAACGGTTCTCTGGGCTATTGTTAAAAAGGTACCACTCCCGGGGGATTTGCGATTTGGGCCAACTGTCCGGTCGGATACGCACGACCCGTCCGGGCCGGATGGCTTCGATAATCTGGTCGGTCTTGAAATCGACTTGAATGCCACTGCTGCCCAATGGAACTTTGCCTTCCTGCTTGGTGACTTGAACGGTTTTTCCGTTGGATGCCATATGACCTGGGCCGTAGTGGTTGGCAGTGTGCTTCAAGGTATTTTCCGCACCATTGATCTGTCCGCCGATATCTTTTTTGAAATCGTCATACAGTGCCTGATCCATGCCACCGAAAAGGGTGAGAGACGCAGTGGCCTGACCAAACTTTCCATACTTTACTTCATTCACATAGGCCGGCATCCAGCGGGTGCGAATGAAACTGTTGTGCTTCTGAGTCTGGAAATAGGCGGCGTGCTCAATCGATTGATCGTCCAGCCAGATATCCGAGATGTGGAAGCTGGTAAAGGCACCACTGAGTCCGTCCCCGGGTGCCGGCTTCCAAGTGATGCCCAGAAGGACGGGTTGGTCGCTTAGGTCTTTTTTTCCACTTGCAGGCCATACTTTCTCCTCGATCAGATCCGAGATGCGGATTGATTCGCGCCCCCGCCAAATACGGGTGGCGGAATCGAAGGTCATGGTTTGGGGTTCGGCTTCCGTTTCCCCATTGTCTTTAGTTTGTCGACTGGCCACGATCGTACCAATGAGGTTGTTTAGGTTCACTTCCTTGAGTTTCCAAACCAAATTGTTTCGTTTGCAATGGCTGGGCTCATCCTCAAGAAGTAGAATATGATTCTCGGCGGGGAAAATACCGATTCCCCGGTAGTGCCCGGCATCTTTGTCCTTATTGTTGGGAGGGAGAACGGGCACGGAAGAGGTCTTGGGGTCAGGGGGCAAAAATCCGTGGGCATGCATCACCGTACCAAGCGGGACGTCGCGAAGATCCGCCGGAGCATCATGGTAGCGGACCATGCCGTAAGGAAGCAGGGCGAAAGGGTGGGGGTTATTCCGGTAAAACTTCCCCGTTCCCTCCACGCGGATACTTCCACGCCGGTTGGCATGGTCAACAAAGATAAGTTCACCCCGGTAGGTGTGGGCTTTTTCAATGGGTGGGAATTTGCCTGCCTCTGGGCGGAAGATTTCCGTTCCGGATTCTCCGCCAATGGCAGTTGTATGAAGGATGAGAGTGCAAAAAAATACCGGCAAAAGCCTTGCCAGGAAGGAATAGCAGGGAACGAAGAATAAGCATTGTTTCATGGTTCGATCTTTAGACTGCGGATGGGAACAATAGCCAGTTCGTTGGCCATGTGGCTCTTGTGCGTGTAGCCGATGTAGAGTTTGCCGTCATGCTCGACGGCATAGGGGTAACTGAAGTCGGCGTTTCGTGCGGAGACGCCGGGCGTCTGGTCGGAGATAGAGGTACGTATGAGGAAGACTTTGCTGAAGGCGGACTCGCCTGGTTTGCTTAATGAAATGGTCAACGGTGACCGTCTACCTCCCGTGTCGGCCGTGGTGGTACAGACGAGGTAGCGCTGGCCCGTGCTCAAGATGCCGGCATACGGCTTGCTGGTGGCCATGGGCAGATTGGAAACGGCAGCGGGCGTCCAGGTGCGGCCGTGGTCTTCGCTCACCGAGAGCAGGGCGAGTGCCTTCTTGCCATAGCGGGCGATGTTGAGGATGCGTTTGTCCTCGACAATGACCGTGGATTCTCCCCAGATGTTGCCCAAACTGCCTGCTGCGGGTATGACGATGGGATCCCACTTTGTGAAGTCGTCGCCCTGACTGATCGCCACGGCAGGGAGGTTGCCCGGCCCACCATAGTGACTGCCGATTCGAAACCCGGACATGATCCAGTTTCCGTCCGGCATTTTCAGTGGTTCCTGCATCGGCCAAAAGCCGCCCTCAAGGACCGCGCCACGCGGTTCCCACTGGCCCGAAGTTTCATTCAAAACGTAGGCACGCGTGTGAACACGGTGGTAAAGTCGGGTGTGAGCATAAAAGGCTCCCATGAAGGCCCACAGCTTGCCTTGATGAGAGAGGAAAACGCCGTGACTGACGGCGAGATCACCCTCGCCCGCATCCATGACCACGGGTGGCCCCCAACTCTTGCCACCATCGTTGCTGACTTTCACATGCGCCTCTTCCGTCGGTGTGTTTTCGGGACCTTTGTTGAAGGCGTAGGATGCGTAGAGCTTCTCTTTATGCCAAGCAAGGCCGACACCGAGCGTAAATTTGGCACCGTCGGTATCCGGTCGTTTTTTCTTGATGACATGAAACTTCGCACCTGACGCCTGTTGCAATTCGGCGGCTTTCGGTAGTCTTTGCGTGGCGTCCCAGAGCGGAAAACCAGCGGTGAGTTTCGGTACGTCGTGCAAAAACGAGATCGGACGATAAGCTGAGTTGACCTCAACAGGGCTCAAGGCTCTTGGTTGATGTGAGAATTCGTCTAATGCGCCGTGAAAGGCTTGACGCACGGTTTTCCGATCCCAAATGCCGCCGAGTGTGATAGGAGATTGTGTCGCAACGGTCGGCGTCTCTAGTTTCACCTCGCCCGCGGGCTTGCCATTCAAAAACAGCGCCGCCATGTCCTGAGCGACCACCAGCGTTGCTAGGTGCCAGGCACCAGCCTTCAGTGGCTGTACGCATGAAATGGTTCTCCAACCATTTTGCCACAGGAATGCCTTTAGCTTACCATTAGGTTCGATGGTGAGGCTCCACTGGCGCTCGTTGCGCGAATACCGATTTTTGCCCGCCAGCATCTGTTGGCCACCGGCGAGGTTATAAGGATTGAACCAGAGCGAGACGGTGAACGTGCCGCTGGTGAGTCTGGCGCTGTCGTTCAGTTCGATCAGTGAGTCGCCCTTTAACACTAGGCTTTTTCCGGAAACTCCTGCGGCGATTTGGGTGGAACCCCTGACCGTCAACGAGTCATTCACCTTATCCATTGGCCAGCTTTCAGAGAGACCGGCTATGGGCGTTGAAAGGAGAGCCAGGAGGAAGGGAATGGCCCAACGCTTCCCGGATTCAATTCGAGTCATAAGGTGATCATTTTGTTGCTGTCGCCAAATTGGTCGGTTTCCACTCCCATCTTTTGGGCCATGAGGAGGAGCAAATTGCTCATGTGGGCATCGGAATTGACCGGGCGGCTGCAAATTCGGTAATGATCACCTGGTTTGTCGAGGGTGTAGCCGTCAAAATTTCCTTCGTTAAAATCAAGATGACTCCCGTGCTTCAACCCGAGGTCCGAACCACCGGCAAGCACCAGTGG
>JAURNO010000396.1 GCA_030830145.1 Verrucomicrobiota bacterium | reverse complement strand
CTGATTGGGAGTTTCCTGGCAATCCGCTGGAGGCGTAATCCTGATCCGGGAGATTGATCCTCCTTTGTTTGCGAAAGTCATGAACTTGGTTTTGTGCGGATTGTCGCTTGTAAACCTTTTGGAGGTCGTTACGATCGCTCAAGTGACAGCCAAGGAAGATCTCCCGCCTCATATATTGGCCCCGAAAGTTCATTGGGAAAGAGCATCGGGGTATTTTGCCTTGGAGATGTATGATGAGGCGGAACGCGAACTGAGGGCTCTTCCCAAGGAGGAACCATGGAGCAAGAACGCAAAGATTCTACTTTTGGGCATCAGGCAAGAACAGGAAAATTGGGCGGTCATGCAGAAAATTGCCGCTGATTTGAGGCGCGAATCTCCTTCCGAAGGAGATTGGTGGGTTTCCGAAGCGTTTGCGACGCGTCGTTGTGATTCGATCGAAGCAGCCCGGGAAATTCTTTTGGAGGGTCTGGGCATCCACCCTGGGAACGCTCTGATTCGGTATAACTTGGCTTGTTACGCCTGCCTTCTCAATAGCCTGGATGAGTGCCTGAATCTTTTGAAGGAAGCAGTCAAGATGGATGAAAACTTCAAGGCCATGGCTTTGGAGGATGAAGATTTAGAGCAGGTCAGGGACGCACTGATCGAATGGGGATGGGATCGGGTGGTGGTATGAGGAAAATCACCGGTTTTACGCTCATCGAGCTCCTTGTCGTGCTCATGGTGATTGCGATTTTGGCCGCCATCTCCATTGGCGCGGGTAGTTACGTGATCAACGCCCAAGACAAAAAACGGGCCCAAATGGAGATCGAGGCACTCCGGACGGCCTTGGTCGACTATCAGTCCAAGCATGGTGGTTACCCGACCTGTCCAAAGAAAATCTGTACGCCTGGCGAATGCCTTTTCCTCTCTTTGGCGGGTTTCCATAACGAAGTTGGAACATTGGAAATTCCTCCGTATCCTTCGTTGGTTCCGACCACTCTTTTTGGTTACGATCCTTACTCTTACGACATAGCCAAAATGCCCGATTTTTCCCATAACGATGGGAAGTCACTTATTCTTTGGTTATCCAAGACGCTGGACAATGACGTCTCGTTTCTCGATCCGTGGGGAAACGAATACGTCTACGAGTATCCGAGGGAAGACGGGGAACCGGGATACCGGCTTTATTCAATGGGCCCGGACGGCGAAACGGGCGATGGGTTCGAAGGGGATGATTTGGATTAGCGCCCCAATCACCTTTTTCGACTTGGCTTGTTAGTTCGAGTCGGGCGCTTGTTCGATCAAGCGAGCCCTGATTTCACGCAAAGGAGCGTTTTCAGGGCTGTCTGGATTTTCCTTGATCAACCGTTCGATATCCTTGAGAGCCTTGGCTGATCTTCCTTCGGCATAAAGGATCATTGCCCGCATTGCCCGCATGTATTTGTCTTTTGGGTTGATGGCAAGAAGGGCGTCGAGGTATCTCAGGCGAGCGCTGGAATCACGATCCTGCTCGGCTGATCGGATCAAGTTACGAAGCATCCGGCTGATGATTTCTTTTTTTGGGGCCGGTGTGAAATCTTCGTCGGTCAATCGGGAACCCGTTAAATTCGCCGCATCCTTGCGGGAGACGATCTTGCCCCCGAAAGGATCGATCAGAATTTCCTTTCCTTTCATGTCGGAGCCCTTGGGGTCGGGTTCCCTGTACATCGCGATGAAGTGACCGGGTAGGCCAAGCCCGCTTACGGGAAGGTCCAATCGATTCGCAAGTTCGATAAACAGAACCGAAAGGGTAATGGGAAGCCCTTCGCGATCGTCTATGACTTCGTTGAGGTAACTGTTCGATCGATGGTTGTAGTCCAAAGTACTGCCATGAAATCCCATCTCTTGAAAAAGCTGAAAAACAAGAGACTCGAGCTTTTCCTCACCGCTGGCTTTTTCGGGAAACCCGCTCTTGATCTTCTCGGCGATCCTTTGCGTTTTTCTCAAGTATGATTCGAGTTCAAAATCTTTGTTGTCGAGTCGGGCGATGAGGAGGGCGGACCTGAGGAGGTCGACCGATTTTTCGTTCTCGTGGGAGAGGGAGGAGGCCAAATCGGCAATGATGATGCGTTCACGAATGTCATTCGAGAGTTTTCTTGTTCGTTCGGCTTTTCTTTCCAATTCGCTTGCGTGGTCAAGAAGAGCCTGGGAAGCCATCGGACCTTGATTGACGAGGTAATTGAGGTCTTTTTTCGAGGGGGATGAGTTTTCGTTCAGTGAGCCTGAAAGTTGGCGGATTTTCTTCGCAAGAGCAGGGGAGACCGAAGATTTGGGAAATCGTTTGGAATGACGGAACTTTCGAAATTCGGCGGCGGGAGCGCGAAACTTGCATAGTCCGATCCTGCCTTTTTTCAGGGACTGGTCGACGAGATCGATCAGCACTTGGCCATTGACTGAGCATATGATTCTTCCTTCTTTCTCCAATCGAACTCGCAACCGGTTCCATTCTCCGGGGTTGTAGGAATCAGTATCAAGGGTCTTGAGGATGGTCCATGAAAAGACATTCGGTCCATCGAAGCGGGTCAGCCTGAGGGAACCGTTGGTCGGATAAAACCCGTAGTGCCGGTCTTCCCCGTCTGCGTGGAAAACCAAACCAGCCGCACCGCTTTCGTCATCCAATCGGACTTCCACTTCCAATTCGCAGGGAATGGGGATGGGAGCTGCATGGGAAAGGCAGAGCATTCTTCCTCCAAAGCCCGAACCCAGACCACTCGCCGTGATGACTCCGGCTCTTTGTTTCCAGGACCCTGCCATCACCGATTCCCATTCCAAATCATTCAGAGCGCCGATGGTCAGCCATTTCTTCATTGGAATTGGGTCTTGCTCGGCAAGGAGATTCTTCAGCGCGTTGGAGGGAATGCCAAAACCCATTGCTCCGCCGGATTTGATTGCCAAAATGGCAATGACCTTTCCGTCCAAGTCGAGGGTGGGGCTGCCGCTGCTCCCGGGTTCGATTGGGATGGCGACTTGCACCATAGGCTTTCCGTCCCCTTCTTCCAATTCGCGAATGGCAGCTACTACTCCTCGACTGACGCTGTGGCTGTAACCGAGTGGATTGCCTAGTGCGAAGATAGCCTGCCCGGGGTCGATTTGATCGGAATCTCCAAGCTCAAGAGCAGGTAAATTCTTTGCATCTATCTTGATCAGGGCCAGATCCCGGTCCCGGTCGACGGCCAAGATACTTTGGGGCCGATAAGTCTTTCCGTCTGCAAAGCGAATGGCGAAATCTCTATGTTCGCCAATGACGTGAAAATTCGTGGCAATGACACCGTCTTTGCGGACGACGAATCCCGTTCCTCGGCCGCCTTCCCTTCCCAGGCGGTCCACGCTTTCGACGACCACTACCGAGGGTTTGACCAACTTGGCGAGTTTTTCGAAATCCTCGGCGTCGCGCTTGGCCAATTCAAGTTCCGAGAGCGAAGTGGAGTTGTCGTCTTTGGCGGGAAGTGAACAAACAAGGCAAAGAAGAAGGCCGCCTAGAAAAAATCCGGAACGCAGAAAGCGTCTATCATAGAACTTTGAGACCATGTACATCCATAATCCCGACTACCTCCTGAAAGTCAAGTTCCGCACCACTACATATCATTGTTGCCAACCAAAGAATCCCAAATTTAGATGATCTTTCGTCTATTCACCTCGTCCTCAAACCTTAGCAATGAAAAACTTTTCCCGCAGACAATTCATCGGGACTTCTTCCTCAGCCTTCGCTTTTCAATTTCTGCCTTCCCGCGTGTGGGGGGCCAATGAACGCATAAACGTCGCGGGAATCGGGGTAGGGGGAAAGGGGACCGCAGACGTGGCCAGCGCCGCCAAAGCGGGCGCCAATATCGTAGCTCTTTGTGACGTCGATACGGTGAGGGGCGCCAAGAGCATCAAGTCTTTCCCCGATGCCAAGGTCTATTCCGATTTCCGGGTCATGCTTGAAAAGCAAAAGGACGTAGATGCGATTACCATAAGCGCTCCCGATCATATCCATGCCGTGGCTGCGATGGCTGCCATGGACTTGGGCAAACACGTCTACTGCCAGAAGCCCTTGACCCATTCCATCCACGAAGCCCGGATTCTTACCGAGGCCGCGGCGAAGAAAAAGTTGATCACTCAAATGGGCAATCAGGCCCATGCCGGAGAACCGATCCGACGGGCCGTCGAACTCGTGCGGGCCGGAATTATCGGAAAGGTTTCCGAGGTTCACGTCTGGACAAACCGTCCGATTTGGCCTCAAGGGTTGACCGAACTTCCCCCCAAAGAGAAGATTCCCGCGGGATTGGATTGGGATCTTTGGTTGGGGCCCGCAAAGAAGGTTCCTTACACGTCCAAGTACGTTCCTTTCAAGTGGCGTGGTTGGTGGGATTACGGAACCGGGGCCTTGGGGGATATGGCTTGTCATATCATGGATATGCCTTACTGGGCTTTGGACTTGAAGTATCCGCTTTCGGTCGAAGCCGAGCAGGGCGGGAATTCCGAGGTTTCGGGACCCAATTGGTCAGTCATCAAGTACCAGTTTCCGGCACGGGGGCCCAACCCACCCGTTACCATGACCTGGTACGACGGAAGAAGAGATGGGCAAGCGAATATGCCTCCCAAAGACGTTGCCGGCGGACAGGACTTGCGAGGTTACGAATCAGTCTTGGTCGGCGACAAGGGGGCTATGGTCTTCAGCCGCCGATCCACCAAATGGAAGATCATCGGACGCGATGCTGATGAGGTCAGCCAAATTGAGGAATCAACTTCGCAAAGCGTTCCTCGAGTCGAGCAGGATGGGATTTCCACGCAAGACGCCAACCACTTCGAGTGGATCGACGGAATTAAGGGACGCACAACCCCTCTTTCTAATTTCGCTCAGGCAGGCCCCTTCACCGAAACGGTATTGTTGGGTAACTTGGCCGTACGGACCGGTCAGAAGATTGACTGGGATGGTCCTGCCATGAAACCCAGCGTCAAGGAAGCCGAGAAGTTCGTTCGCAGAAAGTATCGCAAAGGCTGGTCCTTGTAACTTTTTTGAGGATTGAGAGACCATCCTTTCCTGCGAACAAAACTCAATAAGGCTCTTTTCGCTTGGTGCTCGGCAATTCTGATTTTTCTAAAAAATTGTAATGGCTTTAGAATCACATTGCTTGATAAAGTAACTTATGGATTTGAAAAATATACTTAAATTCCTGTGCGCCTTCGTTGTGGGAACT
>JAURNO010000395.1 GCA_030830145.1 Verrucomicrobiota bacterium | reverse complement strand
GGCTCCATCGTGCGAAACAAGGGTGCCCGCTTGATACGAAACGGAGAGGTTTTGGCAGAGGGCAAAATCGATACCCTCAAACGGTTCAAGGACGATGTTACGGAGGTCAAAGCTGGTTTTGAGTGCGGCATTCGCCTTGATTCCTTCGATCGCTACGAAGAAGGCGATGTCCTAGAATCTTACGAAATCGAAAAAATTCGTTCATCCCTTTAGGATTAAAGTAAATGAGCCTAAGGCTTGCCCGAGTAAACGAACTTATTAAGCGGGAAATCGGAAATTATTTGCGAACTCGTTACCGTTCTGAAAGTGTTTGTTGGACGATCACTTCGGTCGACGTTTCAGCCGATTTGCGAAACGCAACCGTGGCCTATTCAGTGCTCGGGGATGAGCTCAAAAGTCGGGAGGCTCAGCTTTTTTTCCGTAAGCATGCCGGAGAGATTCGCAAGGAAGTCAGTACTTATGTGATCTTGAAGTATTCGCCCCGTCTCCAATTTGTCAGAGATTATGGCATTGAGCGGGGAAACCGGGTAATGGAAATCTTGGACGAACTTGAAGAAGAAGACGACTCCCCGAAGACAAAAGAGACATAGCCTGTGACACAGGTGTGTCATCCTGTCTTGTTTTTGAGTGCATACTTTTTATTGGGTGAAAGTCTTTAATTGCGCAAACTGCTGTTCATTAGTTGCTTGCATGGTAATTGCCTAAGAGGCATGAGAGTTGCATAAACTTTTTCGTGAGTAAAATAATTGGTATCGATCTTGGCACGAGTAATTCGTGCGTGGCAATCATGGAAGCGGGTGAACCTAAGGTGATTCCCAATTCTGAGGGGTTTCGAACGACACCCTCCATCGTAGCTTTCGGCAAAGATGGTGAAAGACTGGTCGGGCAGGCAGCCAAAAGGCAAGCCGTCACCAACCCGGGGAACACGATTTTTTCGGCCAAGCGTCTTATAGGTAGAAAGTTCTCGGAGATCAAAGACGAGGTTTCTACTCTTCCTTTCAATGTGGTTGAAGGCAAGAACGGAGCCGCAACGATTGAGTGTGAGATCGAGGGTAAAAAAGAGACTTTCATGCCCGAGCAGATCTCTTCCATGATTTTGGGTAAACTTAAGTCTGATGCCGAAGCTTATTTGGGCGAACCCGTGACGAAAGCCGTCATCACAGTTCCTGCCTATTTCAACGACGATCAAAGAAGGGCAACCAAGGATGCCGGGGCCATTGCAGGTTTGGAAGTCGAACGAATCATCAATGAACCCACAGCCGCTTCACTCGCCTACGGTCTAGATAAAAAGGGCGAAGAGACAATCGCAGTTTACGACTTGGGTGGCGGTACTTTCGATATCAGCATTTTGGAGATTGCCGAGGGTGTGTTCGAAGTTAAAGCCACGAACGGCGACACGCAATTGGGGGGGGACAATTGGGACCAAAAAATCATCGATTGGCTCATCGGGGAATTCAAGTCCGAACAGGGGATCGATTTGTCGGGAGACGCGATGGCCATGCAACGACTGAAAGAAGAGGCAGAGAAAGCAAAAATGTCTTTATCTTCTTCTCAATCCACTGAGATCAACCTACCATTCATCACCGCTGATGCATCCGGGCCCAAGCACCTCAATGTGACTCTTTCTCGCTCCAAACTCGAGCAAATTTGTGATGATTTGTATGCCCGGACAAAAGCCCCCTTTGAGGCTTGCTTGAAGGATTCCGGTCTTAGCATCGGAGATGTAGGTAACTTGGTTTTGGTTGGAGGGATGACAAGAAGTCCCAAGATACTCGAACTTGCTAAAGAACTTGGAGGCAAGGATCCCCACCAAGGAGTTAATCCGGATGAAGTGGTTGCCATTGGTGCCGCAGTTCAAGGTGCCGTTTTACAGGGAGACGTGAACGACGTCCTCCTGCTTGATGTTACCCCACTCACTTTGGGTATTGAAACGGCTGGCGGAGTTTCAACCGCCATGATTGAGCGAAACACGACCATTCCGACCAAGAAATCTCAAGTTTACTCAACGGCTGTCGACAACCAACCGGCCGTGGATATCGTCGTCTTGCAGGGAGAACGATCAATGTCCGACGACAACAAGACCTTAGGTACTTTTAAGTTGGATGGTATTGCTCCCGCTCCTCGAGGAACCCCTCAGATTGAAGTTACATTCGATATTGATGCAAATGGAATCCTGAATGTGACTGCCAAGGACCAGGGCACTGGCAAAGACCAGAAAATCACGATTTCCGGTTCCTCCAGCATGGATGAAGATGAAGTCGAACGACTCCGCAAGGAAGCGGAAAAGTTCGCGGAGCAAGACAAAGAAAAGAAGGAGGAGGTTCAAGTCCGCAATGAATTGGATTCCATGGTTTACCAGTGTGAGAAGCAACTCGAGGAACTCGGAGACAAAGCCCCCGATGACTTGAAGGGCAAGGTAGGCGATCTCCTTTCGGATGCCAAGAAAACCCTGGAAAACGCCACGGCCAGTTTGGACGAACTCAAAACAGCCAAGGATGCGTTGCAGAAAAGCTTTGAGGATCTTGGGCAAGAAGCTTACAAGCAGGGTGCTTCTGCAGCAGGTCCCGCTCCTGATGCCGCAGGACAGGCTGCAGGTGCTGCCGACTCCCAAACCGCCGACAAGAAAGAAGATGATATTGTCGATGCGGATTTCGAAGTTGTAGACGACGAAAAAGGCAAAAGCTGAAATTTTCTACCCCTCGGCGTGAGAGCGTAAGGGATTTCAATCCTCAATATATAGACAAACCTAAAACAAAAGGAATATGAGCAAACCAAAAATAACACCGTTGGGTGATCGCGTCTTAGTCAAGTACGTCGATGACGACGAGCAAGTAAAGGGCGGGATTATCATTCCGGACTCCGCAAAAGAAAAGCCTCAGGAAGCTGAAATAGTAGCTCTTGGAACTGGTAAGAAAGACGACGATGGTAACGCCGTTGGCTTTCAAGTCAAAAAAGGAGATCGAGTGCTTATCAGCAAATACGGTGGCACCGAGGTCAAGATCGACGATGTTGAATATCAACTCGTTCGTGAAGACGATATTCTCGGAATCGTTGGATAAGGCTTTTCACTTACAATTCATAAACAACTAAGAAATTAAAGAAATGGCTAAGCAAATATTATTCGACGAACCGGCTCGTAAAAAAGTCCTCAAGGGTGTGTCCACTCTTGCGGATGCAGTGAGCGTAACGCTAGGACCCAAGGGTCGAAACGTTCTGATTGACAAGAAATTCGGTTCTCCGACGGTAACCAAGGACGGCGTGACCGTTGCAAAGGAAATCGAACTTCAGGATCCTTACGAAAACATGGGTGCCCAAATGGTTCGAGAAGTAGCCTCCAAGACTTCGGACTTGGCTGGTGACGGCACCACCACTGCAACCGTTTTGGCCGCCTCCGTTTACCGCGAGGGACTCAAAAACGTCGCCGCAGGAGCTAATCCTGTTTACTTGAAACGCGGAATCGATAAAGCCGTTGAGGCTGGAGTCGGTAAACTTCTTCGTGACAGCAAGAAGGTTTCCGATCGCGAGGAAGTCCGACAAGTCGCAACTGTTTCCGCTAATTGGGACGGAGATATCGGTGAGATCATCGCTGATGCTATGGACAAGGTTGGCAAAGATGGAACGATTACCGTTGAAGAAGCCAAGAGTATCGAAACTACCCTCGATGTTGTTGAGGGTATGCAGTTCGATAAGGGCTATCTCAGTCCTTACTTCTGCACCAATAACGATACGATGGAAGCCGTTCTCGAGGATTGTTATATCTTAATCAACGAGAAGAAAATCACTGCTTTAAACGACTTGCTTCCTGTGTTGCAACTTGTTTCCAAGCAAGGGAAATCACTTCTCATTATTGCTGAGGATGTTGAGGGTGAAGCTCTCGCAGCACTCGTTGTGAACAAACTCCGCGGAACCTTGAACGCTTGTGCGGTTAAGGCTCCTGGTTTTGGTGATCGTCGTAAAGAAATGCTTCGCGACATCGCCATTCTTACCGGTGGGCAATGCATCACTGAAGATCTAGGTATCAAGTTGGAAAACATTCAGCTTTCCGATCTTGGTAAGGCCAAGCGTATCTCCGTTGATAAGGAAAACACTGTAATCGTTGAAGGTTCTGGTAAGGCTTCCGATATCCAAGGTCGTGTTAAGCAAATTCGTCGCCAAATCGAAGAAACCACTTCTGATTATGATCGCGAAAAATTGCAAGAACGCTTGGCTAAGTTAGCCGGTGGTGTTGCGGTGATCAATGTTGGTGCCGCATCTGAGCCCGAAATGAAGGAAAAGAAGGCTCGTGTCGAAGATGCTTTGCATGCCACCCGTGCAGCCGTCGAAGAAGGGATTGTTCCTGGAGGAGGCGTCGCGTTGCTCAGAGCAGCAAATGCCATTGAGAAATCTGCGACCTTATTGGAAGGCGATGAAGCGATCGGAGCTACCATCGTGCGTCGTGCGATTGAATCGCCTTTGCGTAAGCTTTGCGATAACGCCGGGGTCGAAGGATCCTTGGTTGTTCAGCAAGTTCTCAAGTCAAAGGGATCCATGGGTTACAATGTGGCGACCGACAAGCACGAGGACCTGATCAAGGCTGGCGTGGTTGATCCGACTAAGGTTACCCGTACGGCCTTGCAAAACGCAGGTTCCGTTGCTGGTCTTCTCTTGACCACGGATTGCATGATCACCGACATTCCGGAGGAAGAAAAACCGGCTCCCGGCGGACATGACCATGATCATGGCATGATGTAAGGTTTTTTCCTTACTCTCTTTTGAAAAGGCGCTTCCAGTAGGGAGCGCCTTTTCTTTTTTGTCGAAAGGGGGAAGGCCTGTCTTTGGTAAAGTCGGGAATGATGGTTTTTTCTGTCGATTTTTGCTCTCTGTCTTTTCAATAATAGGGCCATGAACAAAATGGCCCTCCTATTGTTTTCAGTTTCTGCCTTCTCCTTCTTGCCCGGCAAGGATTGGAATCAGTTTCGTGGCCCAACAGGACAAGGGCATTCTCCGTGGGATGATTTGCCTTTGAAATGGAGCCGGAAGGACTTTGTCGAATGGAAAACCGAGTGGCCGGGGAAGGCATGGTCTTCACCGATACTAGTTGATACGTCTTTGGTCATGACCAATGCGACGCAGTCGGATGGAGCTCTTGTCCTGGAAGTTTTTGCACTCGATTCTGCAACTGGAAAGAAGCAGTGGCGTCGCGTCTTGTTCGAACATGACGAGACCCCTCTCATTCACAAAAAGAACAGTCATGCCAGTCCGACTCCCTTCTATGATGGAGAACGGCTCTTCGTTCATTTCGGTAACTTGGGAACTGCCTGTTTGTCGAAAGACGGTGAGGTTGTTTGGAAAAAAATCTTTGATTACAGTCCGGTCCACGGTAGTGGATCTTCGCCGGTTGTTCATGGGGCGTTGTTGCTTTTCAGCGCGGACGGAGGAAAGAATCCCTGT
>JAURNO010000394.1 GCA_030830145.1 Verrucomicrobiota bacterium | reverse complement strand
TTTCGATTCGCCCGGTCCCCATCACCGGATCAACCTGATCAACGACATTCATCGTCTGAAATTCGAAAACCCAGGCAACTACTCGATTCTCATCGAGATTGACGATCAAGTCGTTCTGGCCAGCACTTTTCCCATAACCAAAATCGATTGACCACCGCATGAAAAATATACCGATCCCGTTCTTTTTTATCCTGGCCTTAAGTTCCGTCGCGTACTCCCAAAAAGAAGCCAAAGAAGGTTCCCCTTCCTTCCCGGAACCAATCATCGAAAAAATCGAAGGGTGGACCATCGAACTCGACCCTTTACTCAAGGCCCCCGAAAACCGCAAACTCCTTGAAGACGTCAGAAAGGCGATGGCCAATCACCTCCAACGCATCGTCTATATTTTACCACCGGAGAAAACCACGGCTTTGCGCAAACTGCCCATTCGCATCGACCTCGAGCACAAGTTGGGAAACATGCAGTACCATCCTTCCAAGTCCTGGCTCAAGGCCAACGGACACGACCCCACTTTGGAAAAACGCGTACACGTCCCGAGAGCCCGTAGTCTTCTCGCCCGGAGTACCTGGGCCAAGCACCCTTACGTCATCCTTCATGAATTGGCTCATGCTTATCACGACCAAGTACTCGGCTTCGAGCACCCGGAAGTGCTCCAAGCCTACAAACGATCGGAAAAGGAGGGTCTTTACGAAAGAGTGCTTCTTTTCCGTGGTGGCAAGACCCGCCATTATGCCCGAACCAACCACAAGGAATTCTTTGCCGAGATGACCGAATCCTACCTCGGCGTGAATGATTTCTATCCCTTCGTGCGGGCCGAACTCAAGGAACACGATCCCGCGACCTTTGCCCTCATGGCTAAAATCTGGGGTAAAATCTGATGATAAAGACAACGGCGTTCTCGGCGTTTCTTGTCTTCTTCTCCCTTTTATTTAGCCAGCTAATCGTTCTGGGAGAATGGAAAAAACACCTCATCGTTCAAGGCAAGGGAAGCATGAACGTAGCGGTGGCCGACGATTTCGATCAGGATGGACATATCGATGCGATGACTTCTTTTGCAGGTGGCGTAACCTTGTACCGTGGCCCGAATTGGAAGCAGTCCCGCCAAGTGACCCGATTCGAGGAAGCCTACCAGGGGAAAAGAAAAACCAGAACCGGATGCATCCATGGTTGCCTACTCGACGTGGATGGGGACGGTGATCAAGATTTCGTGGGCTCCAACCAGATGGTGTTTTGGTTGGAATGTCCGAACAAGCCATTCGAACAGGACTGGACCTTCCGCTTAATCGACGACGAAATCCTCGGCTCTCATTGCCTGATAACCGGGGACGTTGACCGGGACGGCAAACTCGACTTGATCGCAAACTCAGGCAGACCGGCGGATACGCCCTTTCCCAATTCAATCG
Organism: Verrucomicrobiota bacterium; assembly: GCA_030830145.1. Taxonomy (GTDB): domain Bacteria; phylum Verrucomicrobiota; class Verrucomicrobiia; order Opitutales; family Seribacteraceae; genus Seribacter. The sequence continues at coordinate 1,988 of JAURNO010000394.1, read as the reverse complement.
TTTGGCTCCAAGCACCGGCAAACCCAAGATCCGGAGCACCCTGGACTCGCCACGTCTTTGCCGACAAGGATGCCCCGGGTGGCTCTCACTACATGGGCATTGGGGACGTCAACCGGGACGGCCTTCCCGATATCGCCTGCGGAGCCAAGGGCGGGGAAAAGTTCCCCGGAGGGGAATGGTTCGCCTTTTGGAAACAAGGCAAGGACGCCAAGAGTCCTTGGAAAAAACGCATTCTATCGGACAAGCAACCCGGTGCCTCCAACATCCTTCCCGGCGACTTGGACGGGGACGGCCTCGTCGATTACCTCGCATCCCGGGGCCATGGCAAGGGAGTGCTCTGGTTCAAGGCGGAAGCCAATTCCATCAAGGGAGGAAAGTTCAGCCCCGACTTCAGGCCGATCGAAATCGATCCCACCATTGAGCGTCCCCACTCTCTCGCCCTGGCCGACATTGATCAAGATGGCGACCTGGACGCGGCCACGTGCGGAAGTCTGGTCAACGGGGAAGCGGTCTGGTACGAGAATAACGGCAAGGGCAAGTTCACGCGCCATCTTCTTGGCAAGAACCAGGGGAGCTACGACCTGAGGACCTTGGACATGGACGGCGATGACGACCTCGACGTTCTGATTGCGGGGCATCACAACGCCAACCTCGTTTGGTACGAAAACCCGCTCGCGAACTCACCCAAGCCCTTCCCCGGCAAACAATCCTCCTGGAAGGGGTTTGCCATGAACGAATTCAAACTCGGTAACCGGAACTGCCGGGTCGTTCAGCCGAAAAAAGCCGCTCCCGGTCGACCCTGGATCTGGCGGGCCCGCTTCTGGGGGCATGAACCGCAAACCGATTTGGCCCTCTTGGAAAAAGGTTGGCACTTGACCTTCTCCGACGTGGGAAATCTTTTCGGAGCACCGCAAGCCGTTGCCCAGTGGGACGACTTTCACGAAAAAATGCCCCAAGATCATGGTTTGGCTACCAAAGTCGCCCTGGAAGGAATGAGCCGGGGAGGTTTGATCATCTACAACTGGGCCAAGAAAAACCCGAAGCACACCCTTTGCATATACGCCGACGCCCCCGTGCTTCACTTCGAACGCTGGCCCGGAGGCAAAGGTAAAGGCAAAGGATCCCGAGGCACCTGGGAAAAATGCCTGCAAGTCTACGGCCTCACTGAAAACGAGGCCAAGAGTTTTCGCGGACTCCCTCTTTACGGATTGGAAAGCCTGGCCCGGGAAGGGGTTCCTTTGCTCCACGTAGTGGGTCAGGCCGATACCGTTGTACCAGTCGAGGAAAATACGGATTTGCTTGAACAAACCTACCGGAAACTCGAAGGATCAATTCAGGTCATCCGCAAGGATGGCGTTGGGCACCACCCTCATAGCCTGAAGGATCCTGGCCCCATCGTTTCCTTCGTTCTCAATGCATGGAAAAGGCGTGGCAATTCGAAGTAAGGAACCGTTGCCACTTGAATCGTCCTGCACCTTGCTGTAAGGTGCTTACCTTATGGCAGATCGCATTCCATCCGACGCACCGACCCCCGCCCCTCTTTTGGTGGTAGGATCGGTCGCCTTTGACAACGTCATCACTCCTTTCGGGGAAAAGGAGCACATCCTCGGCGGAGCAGCATCCTACTGCTCGTTCGCGGCGAGTTACTACACTCAAGTCCGCATGGTCGGGGTAATAGGAAACGACTTCGGAGAGGAACACTTGGAACGCCTTCGTTCGCGGGGAATCGACTTGGAAGGCGTCCAGCGGGACGACTCGGGACCGACTTTTTTCTGGAAAGGAAAGTACCACGAAAACTTCAATCGCAGGGACACCTTGGATATACAGCTCAATGTTTTCGAGAACTTCCGACCCGACCTGCCCGAATCCTACCTTGACTCCGATTACGTCTTGCTCGGTAACATCCACCCGGCTCTCCAAATGCACGTTCTCGACCAATTGCCAGGCGACCCCTTCGTCTTGGCGGATACCATTGACCTGTGGATCGA
>JAURNO010000393.1 GCA_030830145.1 Verrucomicrobiota bacterium | reverse complement strand
CCATATGAAAAAGTTTCTAACTATTCTTTCAGTCCTCATGCTCGCAGCTGGACTGAGCGCCAAACCCGAAAAGGGTGGAAAAAAAGGCGGAGGCCCCGAGGGTCGCCCTTCCCGCGAGGAAGTCATGAAAAAGTTCGACAAGGACGGTGACGGAAAGCTCAGCGAGGACGAAAAGGCCGAATTACGCAAAGCCATGGCCAGCCGCGGTGGCCCCGGAGGTCGTCGCCCTCCCCCCGAACTCATGAAGAAATTCGACAAGGATGGGGACGGCAAGCTGAGCGAAGACGAGCGAGCCGAACTGCGCAAAGCCATGGAGGCACGCAAAAAAGAGTTCTTGGCAAAATTCGACAAAGACGGTGACGGCAAGTTGAATGAAGAGGAAAGAAAAGCCGCCATGGCCGAACGGGCCAAATCCGGCAAGGGAGGCCCAGAAAAAGGGGGGAAGCCCGGCGGAAAGAAAGGCAAGGGAAAGAAGAAAAAGGGCGGCGAGCCCGATGCTTGATTCACTTCCTGACTTATTTTGAAAAAGAGCCTCTCCGGAGGCTCTTTTTTTTGTGTTGAAACCGAAAATTCTTCACCCTTGCGTCTTCTTGCGTTAAGTTCGGCTCCATGAGTAACGACATTCGCAGTCTGATCGAAGACTTGGCCAAGAAAGCCAAGCAGGCTTCCTTGGAATTGGCCGGAGCAAGCACCTCCGACAAGAACGATGCCCTTCAGGCCATAGCCCGCGGACTCGAGTCCAACCGGAAAATTCTCTTGGAAGAAAATCAAAAGGATATCGATGCGGCCGAAGAAAACGGTTTGAGTGAAGCCATGGTGGACCGTCTTCGCCTAACTCACGAAAGAATAGACGGTATGGTACAGGGCCTGCGCCAACTAATCAGCCTCCCTGATCCCGTCGGCTTGGTCATTGAAGAAAAGAAACGGCCGAACGGGTTGAGCATCCAAAAGGTCAGAACTCCCATCGGGGTTATCGGAATCATTTACGAGTCCCGACCCAACGTGACCATCGACTGCGCTGGACTTTGCTTGAAATCGGGCAATGCCTCGATCCTCCGTGGGGGAAAAGAATCCCTTCATTCAAACCGGGCTCTCGCCTCCGTTATCGGGCAAGCCTTGGCCGATTCCCCCATCCCCGAGGACTCCGTTCAACTTGTTCCCACCATCGACCGGGAGGCTCTCAACCATTTACTGACTCTCGACGAGTATGTTCATTGCATCATCCCGCGCGGGGGAGAAGGCTTGATTCGCTTTGTTGCCGAGAACAGCAGGATTCCCGTTATCAAACACTACAAGGGGGTCTGTAATTTATTCGTGGACGCCGAAGCCGACCTGGAAATAGCGAGGCAAATCGCAGTGTCCTCAAAATGCGGGCGACCAGGCGTGTGCAACGCGATCGAAAACCTCATTGTGGACGAGAAGATCGCTCCTGCATTTCTCCCCGAATGCGCCAAGGAACTCGTGGAACAAGATTGCGAGCTTCTAGTCGATGAAAAGGCAGCCTCCCTACTCGGTGATTTCCCCACCAAACCGGCCACCGACGAGCACTACGACGAGGAATTCCTCGACCTGCGCCTTTCGATCAAAATCGTGGCTTCATTAGACGAGGCCATATCATTCGTCAACCGCTTCGGGAGTGGTCACAGCGAATCCATCATTACCAAAAACAAAAAACGGGCAGAACGTTTTTTACGGGAAGTGGATGCCTCTTCGGTTTATTGGAACGCAAGCACTCGCTTTACCGACGGATTCGAATTCGGCTTGGGGGCCGAGATCGGAATCTCAACCGATCGACTTCATGCCCGAGGACCGATGGGTTTGGAAGAGCTCTGCACCTACAAGTACTGGGTGACCGGAAACGGCCAATGGAAATAACTTTTCGATTGGCCCCCAAAACAAAAGTAGGACAATGAGCGACCTCCTTATTACCGGGGGCAAGATCGTGAACGAAGGACGGTCTGCAGAACAAGACGTCCTTGTTAGGCAAGGCCGGATCGAACGGATCGGGCCCTCGATTTCTCCGCCCTCCCCTTCCTGCAAGATTATCGATGCATCCGGCAAACTGGTGATTCCCGGACTCATCGACGACCAGGTTCATTTCCGCGAACCGGGACTGACCCACAAGGCTTGCATACGAACCGAGTCCCGGGCAGCCGTGGCGGGAGGAATCACGACTTTTTTCGAGATGCCCAATGTCTCTCCCCCGACCTTGGATATGAAAAGACTGGAGGAGAAGTACGCCATCGCGGCTCGAGACTCAGTCGCCAACTACGCTTTTTTTCTTGGGGCAAGCAACGAGAACATCGAGGAAGTCAAGGCAGCGGACCCCACTAAAATTGCGGGAATCAAAATCTTCATGGGTTCCTCTACTGGAAATATGCTGGTGGACGAGGAAGATGTGTTGGAGAAGATCTTCCGCCATGCCCCCGCAACCATCGCAACTCATTGCGAACATACTCCGAGCATTTTGGAAAACGAGAAGGCGGCAAAGAGAGAGTTCGGGGACGAAGTGCCCTTTTCCGAGCACCCGAAGATCCGCTCGCGCGAAGCCTGCCTGCGTTCCTCGAGTCTGGCGGTTGAGTTGGCCAAACGAGAAAAGGCCAGGCTCCATGTTCTGCATATAACGACCGCGGAAGAATTGGCCTTGTTCGAGCCCGGTCACGACCGAATCACGGCCGAAGCCTGCGTGCACCACTTGTGGTTCGAGCAGTCCGACTATCAAGAGCTCGGCTCCCTGATCAAGTGCAATCCCGCCATCAAGTCGGCTGAGGACAGATCCGCCATTCGCCAAGCGGTAGCCGATGGAAGAATTTCCGTCCTCGCAACCGACCATGCCCCACACACTTGGGAAGAGAAGCAAGCGACTTACTTCAAGGCGCCTGCCGGACTTCCCCTCGCTCAGCACAGTCTTCTTCTCATGTTGGAAATGACCAAGACGGGGTGTTTTTCCATCGAAACCGTGGTCGAGCGGGCTTGTCATGCCCCAACCCGTATTTTCGACGTCCGGGAACGAGGGTTCCTTCGCGAAGGCTATTGGGCGGATTTGGTCATCGTCGACCCAGACAAGGAAACGGTGGTGGACGAAAGCGAACTTTTCAGCCGATGCAACTGGTCCCCTTTTTCAGGAACGCGTTTTTCCCATTCGGTCGAACTGACTTTGGTCTCCGGTCAAGTCGCCTATTCGGCGGGCAAACCATCGGATGAACCGACGGGTAAGCGGGTTGAATTCGCGAGCCAGCGCAGGTAGGCGGCTCGACCCTTTATTTGGCCCCGAACAAGACGAGGGCGGTTACCAATCCCCCCATGAAAAGAGCTAGAAACAGCAGGATGATCCATTTGCGCCACCGAGAAGGTTGCTTGACCCGACTCCCGCCACCCATCCGTCGAAGTTGCATTTGAAGATTGAGCATCCGGTCGGATATTTCTTGTTCTTCTTCCCGAACTTCATCCAACTCAGGACTAGTGATCCCGGCAGTCATAACGGCCCGACCGAGTCGGGCATAAGCTTCGGGCAATCCGTCCTCGCTTCCTCCAAAGCTCAATTTTTCCACTTCCGCAACGGCTTCATCGATTTCCTCGTCACGCAGGCCGGACTCAAAAGCCTGCCTGCCGATCAACTCGGGGAAGGTTTCGCGCTTGGCCCGCAATTGAGCCATCTCCTCCTCCATCTGTTCGTATGAAGGGGGCTTAAAATCTTCTTCGCGATAACTGGCAAAAGCATAACCTGATTGCTCCTCTTTTGCCTCGGGAGCGACTTCCTCCGAATGGGAGGGGCTTGTCTCGCCTGGAGACGATGCGGATTCATCACCCTCGTCCTGGAAGGCGTCTTCTTCCGGCGCTACCGATTCCGCAGAAGTTGCTTCAGGCGCATCTGCAGTTGCAACTTCCTGGACCGGAGGTGCCGCGACTTTGGGGGGCGGAGCCACGATCCCTGCCTCCGCCCAAACAGGATGGTGCAAAGGGTGCCAGTCCGACATACCCTCCCGCCAGGCCGGGGTGGCGGAGTCCAAGTCGCCGGATACCAGGCGGGACGCAATCCGGGGCAATCCGAAAGGCCCTTCCTGTTTTCCATTTTGAAAAAGATAGATTTGCATGACGCTTAGGGTAGCCAAGGATATTTTGAAAAGTCAGGCGATCTTTTTTCAAGAAAAGCTTTTTTTCCTTCGGCTCCTTCCTCGGACAAATAGTAAAGCAAAGTTGCGTTGCCGGCCAATTCCTGGATTCCCGCCTGACCATCGCAATCGGCATTGAAGGCGGATTTGAGGCAACGGATAGCCAACGGGCTTTTGGATAAAACTTCATCCGCCCATTTTAGTCCTTCCTCTTCCAAACGGTCTACGGGAACCACTTCATTGACCAACCCCATCCGGAGGGCTTCATCGGCATTATATTGACGACAGAGATACCATATTTCACGGGCTTTCTTGTGGCCCACTATTCTCGCCAGATACCCGGAACCGAATCCTCCGTCGAAACTTCCGACCTTGGGACCGGTTTGGCCGAAAATCGCGTTATCGGCCGCAATGGTAAGATCGCATACGACGTGCAGCACATGGCCTCCACCAATCGCGTAACCGGCGACCAAGGCGATCACGACCTTGGGCATAGAACGAATCAACTTTTGCAAATCAAGTACGTTGAGACGGGGAACTCCTCCGTCATCGACGTATCCGGCTTGCCCACGCACGCTTTGATCTCCTCCGGAACAAAAAGCATACTTCCCGTCGGTATGCGGCCCCGCTCCGGTCAGCAGTACCACCCCAATCGATGAATCCTCCCGAGCATCGAGAAAGGCCTCGTACATTTCGCTGACCGTCTTGGGCCGAAAGGCATTTCTTTTCTCCGGCCGGTTGATGGTGACTTTGGCCACTCCCTCCCTCTTCTCGTAAACAATATCTTCGAACTGTCCAAATACTTCCCAAGTCATTCTGGTTGATCCTCCTTTTTCAAATCCTTTGCGCAATCATCGGTTTTCTGGCTGCCGGGGGGCACAGCCCTCCCCTGTTCTCCCCATTTGTCACGAAGATACATGCGCTCCTCCTTCCAGTCGGCAAAAGGCTTGCCCCGGAGCGAAAGCAACTCGTCGAGAGGTTGGCCGCCGGTCTTGTTTTTGTCTTCTTCGCTCATGGATAAAGTCTCCGTATACTCCAACCATTCGACTCGCTCCGTTCAAACAAAAAGCGGTCGTGCAAACGGTGCGGTCCTCCTTGCCAAAACTCAATCGTCTCGGGCTCCAAAGCCAAACCTCCCCAATGCCGGGGCTTGGGTGGATCCTCCCCATATTTTTCACGAGCCTCGAGAAAAGACTTTTCCAATGTCTCCCGTGAATCCAAATCCTCGCTCTGCCTGGATGCCCATGCCCCAAGTTTACTCAAAGAGGGACGGGAACGGAAATAGTCCTCGGAGGTCGACTCGTCCAAAAGGGAAACCTTTCCGGTCACCACGACCTGCCTCTGCATGGCAAACCAGGGGAAATGCATGCTTGCCCAAGGGGAATTCCGCAACTGCACGGCTTTCCTGCTGTTGAAATTGGTATAGAAGACAAAACAATCGGCCTCCATGCCTTTGAGCAAAACAGCTCGTGCCACCGGCCTCGATTCTTCGTCCACACTCGCCAAACTGCAGGCGTTGCAGTCGGGAATGCCAGCCTCGGTCGCTTCTTCCAGCCAAATGGAAAACTGCTCCAAAGGGCAGGCTTTCATATCACTCTTTCGCAAAGGGATCGAGTCATACTCCTCCCTCATCTCACGCAATTGTCCGTTCCAATCAGTCATCTGAAAACCTTGAATCCGAGTTTGGGCATTTGGCAATGGAAAAGAGCATGAGTCATTCCTCCATTGCCCGCACGCCGTTCTGTCCAACTTTCGTCGCCTGGGCTTTTTCCCGTATCTTTTTGCGAACCCTCATGTTCCACCGGATCAACTTAATCGCCAAGTATCCGCGAAGGCTTCTGCGAAACCAATGCAGTTCGCGAACCGCTTCGACTCTGGAAGACCATTTCTCTTTGTAATCGTAATTGCCGGGTAAAAAATCAACCAACCGCCCCTCTTTCCACGCTTTCTCCATATTGGTGATCAGCAACTGCTTGCCTGGGGAAAATTTCCCGAAGGCTTTGTCGAAAGCCAGATGGTGAACTCCGAGATACTCCGTATCAAGCAAATCGATCTGCCACGCAATAGGGCGATCGTCCACGCGCATTACGGAAACCCGGACTCTTCCGGCCTTTGCCAATTCCGGAAGCAACTCGAAGAAGAAAGCCCGTTTGCCGCGTATTGAATAAAGACCCGCCCCTTCCTTGCTCTTCCATGATTCAACTTCCACCAGACAAGTGGCAGGCATGATTGCCCGGACATCCTCAAAGCTATCGACTGTCTCGATCGTCACGCTTCCTTGCTCGGCCAACTTACGCTGATCGTATCGAAGCGACTTTCGGCTTTTGGCACCCAACTTTTCGACTAGAAAATTCTCGAAACTCGTATGATCGAGCCGGGGTTCGATCAAAGCGGTTTTCCTGGGCATTCTCTCAAGCATAAGGTACTTGCCTTGCTGGGTTTCCGGTTGGAGCACTTCCTCCCAAAAGGAATTGCGCATCAGCGGAACCCAACAAAACAAAAAGCCCTTGAGTTGAGCCTTCAGGCCACGAACCAAGGCATGGGCGCCTTGCGAAGTCGCGATGGGGTCAAAGTAGTTGGCCTCGTCGTAGACGAAAGGCCAAAGTCCTTTCGAACCAAGCAAACCGGGTCGCTCGACAAAGGGCCAAAAACCATCAAGCCTACCGTCGCCCGTTCTGGCCAACAGGAGAAAGGGGCGAACGCCGTCCACCTGTCGGGACAGCCAAGAGAGGAGCCATT
>JAURNO010000392.1 GCA_030830145.1 Verrucomicrobiota bacterium | reverse complement strand
GCAGGGATTGGAAATAAAGATCCCCCTCCTTGGGCTCGTAAGCGCCAAAAGCAAAAACAAGAGGAATGAGGGAGAAAACAAAGAGAAGGTTTTTCAAGGAAGACAAGATAGCTTCAAAAGAGAACTCTGGTCAAATCCTTCAACAGAAATAAGGACGTTTTCTTCCAAACGGAAAAAAGTTTTCTAATGAAAATGGATTACGTGCGTCTAAGAAAACGGAATTTATTCAAACAATCTAAAAAAATGACTTTCAAGCTCTTCCGCCTTCTCCTCCGTACTGTATTTTTTTCTCTCTGCGCCGCCTTTGCCAACGGTCAGGACGCCCGCTTCCCGGCCATTCTGATCAAGGGCGCGGAGGTCAACCAAATCGAGTGTGAAATCACCCGCGTATTGGAAGATGGGACGGTCTCCTTCAAACCGATTGATGATGACGGACTGGAGCAAGGAGTGGTTTATGCCGTTTTGGTGAACAAGCGCGAAATCACCCGCATCCATGTAACGGAAGAAAAAGCAAAAGGCAGTTTGGCCAAGCCCGTGCCCGGACACCGCAGCTTGAAAACAATTCCCAAAGGGACCCAAGTCATGCTCAAAGCCGTCAAGGGAGGAGGAGCGGACAAGTATGTTCCCCTTCGCATGGAGGAACTCACGATTGACGTCAAGGTGGTGGCCAACCTCGCGGTCACCACAATCTCGATGAACTTTCACAACGACCTCGACCGCGTGCTCGAGGGACGGCTCAATTTTCCTCTTGGAGAAGGACAGACTGTTTCCCGCTTTGCCATGACCGTCAACGGCAAGCTGCGCGAGGGCGTGGTCGTGGAAAAGGCCAAGGGTCGGCAGGTTTTCGAAAGCATCGTCCGCCAAGGGATCGATCCGGGGTTGCTCGAATGGACCAAGGGCAACGTCTTCAAGGCACGCGTCTACCCTATCCCCGCAAAGGGCGACAAAAAGATAGTCATCGCCTATGAGCAGGAGCTCAAGGATGCGGGCAAAGGCTTTCTCTACTCCCTGCCCCTTCACTTCAAGGCGAAGGTCGACCGGTTTCACCTCCGGGCCGAAGTCTTCAAGCAGGAGGTTGCCCCCGACCTCGGCTCCAATGAACTGGCCAACCTGCGCTTCGAGAAATGGAACGAATCCTTCCTTGCCGAAACCAAGAAGGAAAACTACCTGCCCAACCAAAGCCTCGCCTTTTTGCTTCCCAAACAGGGGGACAGGCAGCGTATCTTCGTCGAGGAAAAGGACGGAAAAACCTACTTCTACCTCTCGATGAACCCCAAAGTCATCCGCAAACCCAAGGCCTTGCCCAAAAAGATCGGCCTGATTTGGGACGCCTCCGCCTCGGCCCGTAACCGCAACTTGGAGAAGGAGCTCACTGTTCTTGAGAATTACTTCTCGAAAATCGGGAACCTCACGGTCACCTTGGTGGTTTTCCGCAATGAACTTGAGAAGCCCCGCGAATTCAACATCCAAAAGGGTGACTGGAAGAAACTGGCTGAGGTTCTGCGGGAACTGCCTAACGATGGCGCAACTCAGCTCGGTGTTGTCGACCTGACGAAATATGCCTGCGACGAGTTCCTTCTCTCCACCGACGGGGTGTCCAATTTCGGTCAATCCGAGCTCGTTCACGGCAAACCCCCAATCTACACCATGAATTCCTCCCCCGTAGCCGAACACGCCTACTTGCGCTACCTTTCCCAAGCCACCGCAGGCTCTTACTTGAACCTCACCAACCTGACCAACGACGAAGCCTTGGCAAAGCTTGCCTCGGTCCCGTATTCTTTCCTCGGTATCAAGCAAACCGGTGAAGGCGTCAGCGAGACCTATCCGCGAACCGCCGTCCCAGTCGACGGTTCTTTCTCTTTGGCCGGCATGCTCAAGGGCAAGGGTACCGAGCTCACCTTGGAATTCGGTTCGGGCGGAAAAGTTCTCCATACCGAGAAGATCACCCTCGACCGCAAGTCTCATGCCTCGGACAGCGGTCTTGCCCGGAGAATCTGGGCCCAGAAGAAAATTACCGAGCTCGAACTGCGTCCGAACAAGCATGAGGATGAAATCACCGAATTGGGCAAGGAGCACTCCATCGTCACCCGCAACACTTCGCTCATCGTGCTCGACCGGTTGGAAGATTACGTGACCCATCGGATCATTCCTCCAGAGGCCGACCTGCACCAACAATACTTTGCCAAGATCGAACAACAGCAAAAGGCAAAGGAAAAAAGCCGTGAGGAACGGATCGCGGGAGTAATCAATAAATTCGAGCAAAGGGTGGCCTGGTGGAACAAGACTTTTCAGTTCGGTCCAGGCAAACCCAAAACGAGTGACTCAGGAGTTTTCCAAAGGCGCTCGGACAATCTTTTTAGACTCAGTACCTCGGCACCGCAGGAAGCTGCCGAACTTGAACAGGCTATTGAAGAGTCTCGTATGCTGGAAAACCGGACATCGGGCATTGTTAATGCCGCGGGCGACGATTCAAACGCCTTTATTGCGGAAATCGCTTCTGAAAGGCGGGATAATCAGTTGGACGATCTTGCGTTGGCGGACGAGTCACTGGACCAGATTCGGGCTCAAAGGTTAACCACAAGCACATTGAATGGAAAGCAACAAGCAAAGAGCACCGATCCTGCGGGCGCCATCAAGCTCAAGAAGTGGAACCCCAAGGCTCCCTACCTGGCCAAGCTCAAAAAAGCCAGAGAGGGAGAGTGGTACTCCGTCTACCTGACCGAGCGTGAAGAAAACGAAGGCAGTTCCGCCTTCTTCCTCGACGTGTCCGATTTCTTTTTGGAAAAGAAACAACCCGTTCTCGCCCTGCGCATCCTGTCCAACGTGGCCGAGATGGAACTGGAGAATCCGCAGTTGCTCCGCATCCTCGGCTACCGGCTGATGCAGATCGGTCGTCCGAAGCTCGCAGTCGCCGTGTTCGAGGAAGTTTTGAAGATGCGCGAAGAAGAACCCCAGTCCTATCGCGACCTCGCTCTCGCACTCGCCGCCGACAAGCAACACCAGCGTGCCGTCGACTTGCTCCGCCAAGTCGTGGAAGGCAAATGGAACGGGCGCTTCCCCGAGATCGAACTGACCGCTCTCAACGAGATGAACGCCATCATCGCAACCTGTGGCAAAGAGCTTGCAGCGGGCAACCTCGACAAGCGCCTGCTCAAGAACCTCCCCGTGGACGTCCGGGTCATCCTGACCTGGGATGCGGACAACACCGACATGGACCTTTGGGTGACCGATCCAAACGGCGAAAAGTGCTTTTACAGTCACCGCAACACCAAAATCGGGGGTCACATGTCACCCGACTACACGGGCGGATACGGACCTGAGGAATTTCTTCTCAAACGCGCCCAACCCGGCAAATACCTCGTGCACGTCAACTACTACGGCAACCGTCAGCAAATCATTGCGGGGGCCACCACCGTCCAATTGGAAATGACCACCGATTTCGGCAAACCCAATGCCAAGACCGAGGCCGTGACCTTGCGCTTGCAAGGCTCCAAGGAAGTGATCAAAGTGGGTGAATTCGTGATCCCCGGCAAAAAGAACAAGCAACAAGCAGTCAGCAAGGAAAAGGATTAAAATGAATAAATTGAATTTGTTTTTGTTGGCCTGCCTCTTTCCCTTGATCCTCTGTTCGTGCAGTTATTCTCCTTCAAGAGGTTGGAGTTTTTCAAACAGCGATTCCTTTGAGGAAGAAAAGGAGCGACGCAGGGCAGTGGATCGCAAGACGGATAGGATTTTGGAAGTCGGCAGAACCAAGGACCGGGCGGAGGCCCGCAGGCAAGCCAAAGGAGAAGTTTTCGAGGAGGAATTTTTCCGCTCGACTCGCCCATGACGTTTCTTTGACAATTCTTTTACTTGGTCCGAACAACTCCCCCTCCTCTCCTTGCTATAAGATTTTCCATGAAAAAAACACTCTTCCCTTCTGAAAAAATCTCCTTGTTCACCGCAGCAACTGCTCTGTTCTTTTTACTTTGCGGTTGTCAGACAATCAAACGGATCATTCCTAATGACCACGTCGCCCGTTTCGGCACGGACCGTAAGTTTCCCGACTTGAACTACACCGGAGATGGCAACTTTACGGATTATGGAAGAAAGGCGGGGATTCTCAGGTTTGTTCTCGACCTTGGGGATGTCGATTTAACCGAGGCAAGTGTCAGCAAGTTTGAACTGAAGGGACTACCGGAAGTAGAATTCGTTTGTTATCTGCGAGTCCATCATCCTCTGCCGACCTTAGGAAAACCAAAGGATTTTGAAGCTGGAGACTTAGTGGTTGGAATGTCACTCGAAGATGAAAATGGCACGCAAGTATTTTCGGAAAAAGCTCCGTTAACAAACTGGGTCTGGTCTGGGTCGGTCGGAGCACCCCAAAGCGATCTTTATACCTACAAGACGGTATTCACTCCCGAGACAGGTAAGACTTATTTCATTACTCTCACAAAGAACAAAGGTAACCTTAAAGCGCCCAAGGCTGAATTTCTTCTCATGGGCGGAGGTTGGAAGGCTTTCTAAAACCTAAATGAAAGCAATTTTCACAGCCCCCTTACTTTGTCTTTCCTTCCTCGTCGCTCTTCCTTCTTTTGCATACGCCCAAGAGATCGGTCCATTGCTCGCTCCGCGCTCCCAACGAACGATTTCGGACAAGGACCTTGAAGCCATCGCAGAATTGAATGCGGCCGTCGAAAGCGGCGACTTCAAGGCTATCCAAAAGTGTCTCGACGCCGGCGCTCCCATCGACGGCGTCTTGGGAAAGACTTCCTACCGAGTTTTGCACAAGGCGGCGAAGGAAGGTTCGATTGAACTGGTCGAGTTTCTCATCGAGAGAAAAGCCATGGTCAATGCCCGGGCCGAGTACGGGTGGACTCCCTTGGACATGGCGATCAAGAAGAACCGAAAGAAAGTCATCGAACTGCTTCG
>JAURNO010000391.1 GCA_030830145.1 Verrucomicrobiota bacterium | reverse complement strand
ATTGGTTGTGAATTTGCCTGTATGTACGCATCCGTAGACATTCCGGTTACCGTCCTCGAAGCGATGCCTGAAATTTGTCCGAACCTGGATCCCGAGGTCGCCGCCGTGTTACGTGAGGAGCTCACCAAGAAAGGGGTGAACTTCAAACTTGATACGAAGGTCGAATCGATTGACCCGAAATCGGTAAGTTTTGCGAATGCGGATGGTTCGGACTCACTGGAGGGCGATCTTGTTTTGGTAGCGACCGGTCGAACTCCGAACACGAAAGGGTTGGGCTTGGAAGAGCTGGGCTTGGACATCGATCCACGAGGTGGCGTTCGGGCGGATGATCGTGGTGCGACGAACGTGCCGGGACTTTGGGCCGCTGGTGACGTTACAGGACAAGCATGGCTTGCTCACGCCGCGAGTCGGATGGCTGAAGTCGTAGTGCATAACATGACGGGTCGTCCCGACAGAATGCGTTATGACAAGATGCCGGCTGTCGTATACACAAGTCCCGAGGTTGCGGTTGTCGGTTTGACGAAAGAAGAGGCCGAAGCCCGTGGCCTGAAGGTCAAAACAGGAAGAATTCCCATGGCGATCAACGCCCGCTATTTGGCGGAGAACCCGGACGAATCTGGATTGTGCAAAGTCGTGCTTGAAGCCGAAACGAACCGCTTGTTGGGCGTGCACATGGTCGGGGGGGCTTGTTCCGAGATGATCTTCGGGGCAACCGCCATGTTGGAAACCGAATTGCGAGAGGAAGAAATCGAGGAGATCGTTTTTCCTCACCCCACTACTTCGGAAATCATGAAGGATGTCTTCATGGCAGTCCGCTAACCAAACTTTTACTCAGCCAAAACCAATTATTCGTCATGCCGAAGTCACAAATCGTCGAACCAGCAGAAGAACGCAAAGCAGGGACTCTTCCCTTTGCCGAGATTCCTCTTAATCAATACCAACAAGATCTGGCCAAGGAAAAAGAAAACTATGGCCCGGAGGCCTTGGTCGGAATGTATGAGGACATGCTTCTCATTAGGGAGTTCGAGAGCATGCTCCAGAGCATCAAGACGCAGGGCTCGTATGAGGGGATCGAATACGATCACAAGGGCCCCGCTCACCTGTCCATCGGACAGGAAGCTTCAGCCGTAGGACAAGCCTTTCTCCTCGACGTGGACGATCATATCCTTGGCTCGCACCGTTCGCATGGTGAAATTCTTGCCAAGGGAATGTCTTCTATCCGTAAGCTTGATGATGATTCGTTGCTCAACATCATGGAGAACTTTCTCGACGGAGATTGTTACCGGGTGGTTGAGAAAGAAGAATCCAGTTGCGTAAAGGATTTGGCCCGCAACTTCCTTCTTTATGGAGCTCTTGCCGAAATTTTTGGTCGAAGCAATGGATTCAACCGCGGATTGGGTGGATCGATGCATGCCTTCTTTCCTCCCTTTGGAATTCTCCCTAACAATGCAATCGTTGGTGGTTCGGCCGACATCGCAATGGGTGCTTCCCTTTTCAAAAAGGTGAATAGAAAGAGCGGGATCGTCATTTCCAATATTGGAGATGCTTCGATGGGTTGCGGACCGACTTGGGAAGCAATGAATTTTGCCTCGATGCGCCAGTTCAAGGAGCTATGGGAATCATCCATGAGAGGGGGGTTGCCCATCATCTTTAACTTCATGAATAATTTTTATGGAATGGGGGGACAAACCGCAGGTGAAACGATGGCCTTTGATTGCCTTGCTCGAGTTGGAGCTGGTGTGAACCCCGAGTCGATGCATGCCGAAAGGGTGGATGGCTACAATCCTTTGGCTGTGGTCGATGCGATTAAGCGAAAAAAGGCCTTGCTTGAGTCAGGCAAGGGGCCAGTCCTGCTCGAGACCATTACATACCGCTTCTCCGGGCACTCGCCTTCCGATGCCTCTTCATACCGGTTGAAGGAGGAGATTGATGCGTGGCAGGCAATCGATCCTTTGGTCGCTTATGCCCAGGAACTCATAGACGAAGGTCTGTTAACTGAGGATGCGATAGCGGAAAACAAAGCTGATGTTACAAAGGCGATGACGCAAGCTTTCCGCTTGGCTTCCGATTTGGAGGTTTCCCCACGGTTGGACTCGGAAAAAATCGGTGACCTAATGTTTTCCAAAAGAAAAAGGGAAAGCTATGCTCCCGACCGGGAACCCGAGTTGATCCTTCCCGCGGCCGAAAACCCACGCGTGTTGGCTTTGGCCAAGAAATCCCGTGCCGGGATCGTGGATGGCAAGCCCGTTTCCAAGAACAAGGTCTTTCAATATCGGGATGCAATTTTTGAAGCGGCTTTTCACCGGTTTCAGAAGGACCCGACTCTGGTTGCCTATGGAGAAGAAAATCGTGACTGGGGTGGAGCGTTCGCATGCTATCGGGGTTTGACCGAGTCCCTTCCTTATCATCGCCTTTTCAACTCCCCGATTTCCGAAGCCGCCATTGTGGGCAGCGCCGTTGGTTATGCCTTGGAAGGCGGAAGAGCCTTGGTCGAATTGATGTATTGCGACTTTATGGGACGAGCTGGAGACGAGATCTTCAATCAATTGGCCAAGTGGCAAAGCATGTCCGCCTGCATTCTTGAGATGCCCGTTGTTCTGCGGGTGTCGGTCGGTTCGAAGTATGGAGCACAGCATTCCCAGGATTGGTGTGCCATGGTAAGCCATATTCCAGGCTTACAGGTTGTTTTTCCTTCCACGCCTTACGATGCAAAGGGAATGCTCAATACGGCATTGGCCGGTAGCGACCCGGTCATCTTCTTCGAAAGCCAACGTCTTTACGACATCGGCGAATTGTTCGAGAAGGAAGTTCCCGCCGATTACTACGAGGTTCCTTTTGGGCCCCCTGCACAAAGAAGAACGGGCAAGGACATTACCCTTAGTACCGTGGGCGCCACCATGTATCGAGCTTTGGAGGCTGCCGATATATTGGAACAAAAATACGGCCTGACCGCAGATGTTTTTGATTGTCGATCAATCAATCCCCTTGATTACGATCCCTTGATTGAGTCCGTTCGCAAGACAGGCAAGGTGCTTCTTTCCTCGGATGCCTGCGAGCGAGGTTCGGTTATGCAAGACATCGCGTCCAACATAAGCCAGTTGGCTTTCGACGACTTGGATGCACCTCCCGTGGTGGTCGGTTCCAGGAACTGGATCACCCCCTGCGCTGAGGTTGAAAACGATTTCTTCCCACAGCCTTCGTGGATGTTGGATGCAATCCACGAGCGCATCATACCATTGTCCGGCCATCAATTGAGTTCGAATCCCACTACAGGCGAGCTTGTCCGCAGGCAAAGAGCTGGGATCTGAGTCTGTTGTTTGAGATAACCAACTTCCATCAAGCATGAGCGACATTGAACCTATCTCGTTGGAACAACGGGCCAAAGATCTCAAGATTGAGGCACAATCCAGGCACGATGGCGTTTACTTGACCGGACCCGACCGGATAGAATTGCTGTCCGACGAGTTGCCTGACTCAAGCTTTGACGACGATAGTTTTTTGCTCGCAAGCTTTGGCAATTGTCGTTGTGCATCGGATGCGAAGGCGATTCGTCAGTTCGACGCTCATGCCAGAGTTCCTTCCGGAGTCGACCAGGTCGCCTTGGGTCACGAAACATTGCAATTGATCCTGGAGGCTCCGGTTGATTCTCCTTTTGACCGTGGTGACGTCGTGGTCATTACTCCCGGTCATGCCAGTGAACCGATCGATCCTCTCTCCTTCGAGCCCCAGAAAGAAGGTGTGCTTGCCGCTCTGGGTTACTCCTACAGATACTTGGGAGGTCTGAGAAGGTTCAATGCCGTACCTGCAAAGGCTCCTGGTTTCGTAAAGGCGCAAGGGTTCGGCAACCTGTTCAACAAGGTGACCCCCAAGAAGGACACAAGCTTGATCTCGCTTGCTCATGCCGAACCTTTTGCTTGCAACTACGGTACGAATAAACACGTCTTTGTGATTGGAGAGGGTGGGGGATTCAAGTACGGAGTACCCCCTCGCTCTGTATTGGCCTACCTTTCGGGAACGGCGAGGATGGCGATGATCAATTTGACGATCGTGGCCAGCGTGACCGACGAAGAATTGCCCCGTGTAGTTTATGTTACGGGTTCTCAAGCCAAGCTTGATCAGATGGACGAATACGCTCTCGTGAAGGATTTGCGCCAGAGGGGAACGAAGGTCATTCTCATTGACCGGAAAGATCCGGCGATCATCGAAAAATTGACCGAGCATGGAAAATCGGACGTCGTATGGACCAACTACGCATCTTCGGAAACCTATGACCAAGCCGTTTCGATTTTGGCCGATGGTGGCAACTTGAACAACTATGCGGGTGCCGTTGATCCCGATCTTTTGATTCGAATGCCCGTAGCTAAAGCGAGCGAATTCCCATCCCTTGAAGAAGAAGCCCGTGGGCAAGTGGACGCGATGCATCATAACCTTGGCCCGAATGATCCGAAACGCTTTCGTGGCTTGGCTCGTGATCCGCGAGTGGCCTTGATCGGATTCGAGCCCGGAAGCGACCGTGAGAAGGCATATTTGGAACTGATACCCAAGGGAACCCCTGTGCTTCTTTCCTCCCCGGAAACCCTTTCATCTGATTTCAAGCCCTTCGACGAGGAGGAACTCATTACCGATTTGTTCATCGCCGGACCACCTGATGAAGCTAAGCGGGCATACTCTCAATTGGAGATCAGGCTTGCCCGCAGCGCCGCTGTAAATTTCGTCGATGGTGATTTGCTTGTCCCGATCCGATCGCGGCAAGCGCATTATGTTTCGCGTCACCAGATATGCGGGGAAAACGTCCCGTGGCACATGACGAATACCTCGGAACCACATTCCGACGACATGGTGGAACAGGCGAGTAATCCGGTTAGTTTCGATTGGATGGTCAAAGGTGTTTGTGGCTTGCGGTCCGTGACTGAGATGATGGAAGAGGTCGAGCGGGATCAACCCTTTGGCTCTTTTTTTGCCTTCACTGAATTACCTGATTTGCCTTACGTGGAAGCCACCTCTTCTTCTTTCCGCTCTGCGGCGCAGAAGGCTAATGGGCTTGTTCGTCAATCTTTGATCGAAGCAGCTGATGAACTCGAGGTAAACGAAGACACCTGGTCCCGCAACGTCGAGCAAGCGCTTTATCGTGGGTATGGTGTACCTTATCCCTTGAATCTCGCATAACCTAAAATAACCAATAGAGGATCTGTTCATGAGTTGGACGAATTTGGAAGACAAAGTTGTAATTGTAACGGGCGGAGCGGCAGGGATCGGACTTGCCGTAACCAAGGGTTTCGTCGAAGTCGGAGCGAAGGTCATGATTGCAGATTTCGCCGAAGAAGTTGGAGCTCGAGCGGTGGAGGAAGCCAACCAGGCAGGCCACGGTGAAGCGGCTTTCGCCAAGTGCGACGTCACCTCGAAGGAGGACGTTGATTCTCTGATCAGCTTAACGGTTGAGCGTTGGGGTACGGTTGATGCTTTGGTCAACAACGCAGGAATCAACGTACCGCGCCTCCTTGTGGATCCTGCCGGCAAAGAAGAATTGACTGAACAAATCTGGGACAAAGTTTTCGCGGTCAATGTGAAGGGTCAGTTTTTATGCGCTCAAGCCGCGGCTCGCCAAATGCTTGCTGGAGGAAAGGGGGGAGTGATCATCAACATGTCCTCCGAGTCCGGCATGGAAGGAAGCGAAGGACAAAGCGTTTATGCCGCCACCAAAGCCGCCAACCAAAACTTGACCCGTTCCTGGGCCAAGGAGTTGGGGAAAAACGGGATCCGTATTGTCGGTGTCGCTCCGGGTATAATGGAGACCACGAGCATGAGAAGCGATGCCTACGAAGAGTCTTTGGCTTATACCCGGGGGGTTTCGGTCGAGGAGTTACGATCCAATGATGGTTCTTCCATTCCTTTGGGGCGAAGTGGCAAGCTTTCGGAGGTATCGGATTTGGTTGTCTACTTGGTTTCCGATCGGGCTTCTTATCTGCACGGAACGACGGTCAATGTCTCCGGCGGAAAATCTAGAGGGTAGAGGTTGCTTACCAGGTAGTCACGCCTTTGGCCAAAATCAAGTTGGCGTAAATTCGCACGTCTCCCGTCATGACGACGGCAAAGGCTTTGCGCGTGCGGTCGTAAAAATCGTACTTGTCGACTTGGGCAATGGGAGAGGTTTCAGGATAGTGCTTGTTGACGATTTCGGCGTATCCGTCGTGCACCTTTTGATAATCAGCGGCAATGGTTGGGTTGGCTTTGTCTTCAGGCAAGGGGCCCATCATCATAACGGGTTGCTCGATTACGTGATCGAGCACGAAAAGAGGAAGAATCGCATCGAGCAGGTCGTCGATTCTCAAACCATCGGCCCGGATGATCGTATCGTTGCAACTTTCCCCGGGGAAATGAGCATCGCCGAAAATAATTTCGTCGTGGTGGCCCATGCGATAAAGGGTTTCAAGAAGTTGTGGACTAAGTAGAGGTGATATTCCGCGTAACATGATTCAATCACCTAATGAACGAGGCTGGCATAGTCAAGTAATGCGATTCTTCGAACTCTAAAAACACAAAAAAAAGCACCGCTTACACGATGCTTGAAAAGAGTTTCGGTCTTTCAACCTGCTTCCCTTCCTTTACGGGTAGTAATAGGTAGCTTTTGACGAAGGTGCAGATTTCCAATTGCGAATGTTCTTTTAGATAATGCTACTCTAATCCAAGTTTTGTGATCTGTCCAATATTCGGGAGTATTTTTTTTATAATCGTAAAAAATTGGAGCCTCAGGGAGCCAACAAAGCTTTAAAATGAGCGGTTGCGGCTTTGGCCAAGCCATCCAAGTCGTAGCCCCCTTCAAGTATCGATACGACTTTCCCTTCGCAATGCTCTTTGGCCAAGTCCACGATGAGTTTCGTCAAATCGGAAAAATCACGGTCTTCCAATCTGAACTGTCCGAGAGGATCACCCTTGCGGGAGTCGAAACCGGCGGAAACCAAGATCAATTCGGGTCTGAATCCAACGATCTTTTTCAGGAGTTCCCCGCCGAAGGCTCCTTCTACGATTTCACTTCTCCCTGAACCGGCAGGCAGAGGGCAATTGAGGGTATGCCCCAAGCCTTTGCCTTTTCCGGTTTCCTCTTTCTTTCCTGTACCGGGGTACCAAGGAGCCTGGTGAGTGCTGAGAAAAAAGACGGAATCATCCTCGTAAAAGACATCTTGCGTTCCATTGCCGTGATGGACATCCCAATCAACGATGAGAACTTTTCCAACCCCGTATTTTTTTTGGGCGTATCTTGCTGCAATTGCAATGTGATTGAAAATACAAAAGCCCATGCCTTTGTTGGGTGTTGCATGATGACCGGGAGGGCGGGTCAGGCAAAAGGCTCGATTGAAGTCACCATCCATGACTTTGTCCACTGCTTGAAGAGCGCCGCCCGTGGCCCTTCGGGCGACCTCCCAGGATTCTTTGCAGACTTGTGTATCACCAGTGCTCAGAGTGGAAGACCCTCCGATGATGTCTTTTTTGGCCTGTACCAGGTAAGCGGTATCATGAACCAACGCCAAAGTTTCTTCCCTGCAGGGCTTTGGCGTGACCTTGAGGGTCCGGGGAAGCAAGCCCGCTTTTACGATTTCGCGGTAAACGTGGGATGCTCGTACGGGTTGTTCAGGATGTCCCGATCCAGTCTCATGCTTCTCAAGAAACAAGTCAAAAACAAGACCGCACTTCATGATGGAGTCGGCCCGTCTTTGTTCACCTATTAGATCTTGGAGGTTTCAGGTTTTGCCGGGAGGTCAATCAACCGCTTTGTTTTTTGGATTCCGTCACCATGTCATGAAACGCCTTGAAAAGGTGATTGGCGTCGTTGGGTCCGGGTGAGGCCTCCGGGTGGTATTGAACGGAAAAGACCGGTAAGTCTTTCATCCGAAGTCCGGAAACCGTTTGGTCGTTCAGGTTGTATTCGGTAACGATGGCCCCCATTTTTTCAAGCGCGTCCTTTTCCGATGCAAAGCCATGGTTTTGCGAAGTTATGGAAACGCGTTGCGACTCAACGTTTTTGACTGGTTGATTCGCTCCCCTGTGCCCGAATTTCAACTTGTAGGTCGATGCCCCTATGGCATGGGTTAAGATCTGGTGTCCAAGGCAGATTCCAAAGACAGGGTAATCCGCCATGAGTTGACGGACGGTTTCATGCGCATAATCCAAGGCCGACGGATCACCGGGTCCGTTTGAAAGGAAAATAGCATCAGGTTGGTGGGACTTGGCTTCTTCTGCCGAAGCGCCTGCGGGAAGGACGATTACTTCGAAACCATGTCTGCGCAGGTTTTGATAGATGGCTTTCTTGGCTCCATAGTCAAAGGCCACGAGACGATGGGTTTCGGAAAAAGCGGGCTCATGTGTCTTGAGGTCCGTCCCTTGAACGGTAAAAATTTGACTCTCCTCACCGGTTGGGTCCCAAGTGAAGGACTCCTTGCAGGTCACCTCCTTGACGTAGTCCTGCCCGACGATGCCTTCCCAATTCCGGGCTCGTTGCAAAGCTTCTTCGTCGGAAATGCCTTCCGTACTCAGGCATGCATTAAGGGCGCCGTGTACGCGAATTCTTTTGGTGATGGCGCGAGTATCCACACCCTCTATTCCCGGAATCCCATTTTTCTTCAAGTATTCGTCAAGCGATCCGGTTGCCCTCCAATTGCTCACGACTGGACTTAACTCTCGAACGACGAAACCGGCGACCTTGGGACCTTTTGATTCCTCGTCCTCTTCGTTGACGCCGTAATTTCCTATTTGAGGAGTCGTCATGGTCACGATTTGCCCATAATAAGAAGGATCGGTGAGCGTTTCTTGATATCCGGTCATTGCGGTATTGAAAACTCCTTCCCCCTCGATCGTTGTCGAGGCTCCGAAAGGAAAACCTCGAAAGACACTTCCATCTTCCAATGCCAATACGGCGGTGCGTTGCTTACCTTGATTAATCATAAGATGCATAATGAGGTAGGGGTTCCCTTCCCAATTGGCAAACCAGATTTCTTCACAATCGAAGGTAAATTTTAAAAATAACGGATCTTTTGACCACGGAATGTTTGACTCGAGGTCAACCGATGAATACCGACTTTAACCTATGCAAGAAAAGAAAGTGGAATATGATCGGGAAAAAACGAACAACGTAGCCCTTTTGAAGTGGTTGGACAAGATGGTTGAGATGTGCCAACCCCAATCCGTTCGTTGGTGCGACGGATCAAAGCAGGAATGGAAAGAGCTCACCGATCTCATGGTCACGCAAGGGTCGATGATTCGCTTGGATAAGAAAAAGCGTCCCAATAGTTTTCTTGTACGATCAGATCCTCAGGACGTGGCCCGGGTTGAGAGTAGGACCTTCATCTGCAGTTACGGAAAGGATGACGCGGGTGCGACCAATAACTGGCAGGAACCCAGAAAAATGAGGGCTAAGCTCAAGCGTTTGTTCAAGGGTTGTATGGAAGGTCGGGTAATGTACGTGATCCCATTCTGCATGGGGCCGTTGGGTTCTTCCCTTTCCCAGTTCGGTGTTCAAGTTACCGATTCCCCATATGTCGTATTGAATCTACAAATCATGACGAGGATGGGGCAAGCCGTGCTTGATCAACTCGGGGAGAAAGATTTTTTCGTTCCGTGCCTTCATTCGGTCGGTTTTCCGCTCAAAGATGGGGTGGAAGACGTTCCTTGGCCCTGCGACCCCGAGAATACCCATATTGTTCATTTCCCCGAACAGCGAACCATCGTCTCCTACGGAAGTGGATATGGAGGGAACGCCTTGCTTGGAAAGAAGTGTCTAGCCTTGCGTATTGCATCCTGTATGGCTCGGGATAACAAATGGATGGCCGAGCATATGCTGATCCTTGGGGTGGAAAGCCCGGATGGAGAGAAAACATACGTAGCGGGGGCTTTTCCTAGTGCTTGCGGAAAAACGAACATGGCCATGCTCATACCGCCCGAATCCATGAAAGGTTGGAAGGTTTCCACTGTTGGGGACGATATCGCGTGGCTTAAGCCCGATGCCAACGGAGGCCTTCGGGCGATCAACCCGGAAGCGGGCTTTTTCGGAGTTGCTCCTGGTACTTCATGGGAAACCAATCCCAATGCCATGGAATCAATGCGTGCAAATACCCTTTTCACCAATGTGGCATTGACTTCGGACGGGGATGTTTGGTGGGAGGGGCTTACTTCCCAACCTCCCGAGGGGCTCACCGATTGGCGGGGAGAAGAATGGTCTTCCGAATCCGAATCCCCGGCGGCTCATCCCAATGCCCGTTTCACTGCTCCTGCGTCGCAATGTCCAACCATCGATCCCGATTGGGAAAATCCGGAAGGCGTGCCCGTTTCCGCCTTTATATTCGGAGGACGAAGAATGTCGGACATCCCTTTGGTGTACCAATCTTTCAATTGGAACCACGGGGTATATTTGGGAGCGACCTTGACTTCCGAAACCACAGCCGCAGCAGAGGGAGCTCTGGGGAATTTGAGACGAGATCCGATGGCGATGCTTCCTTTCTGCGGATACAACATGGGAGACTATTTCAGGCATTGGATCAGGATGGGCAAGCAGTTGGAGGAAAAGCCCCGTATCTTTCATGTTAATTGGTTTCGCAAGGATGAGAGCGGGAAATTTCTTTGGCCTGGCTTCAGCGAAAACATGAGAGTTTTGCGGTGGATCGTCGAACGTTCGAATGGAAGGGGACGGGCCCATGAAAACCCATTGGGATGGGTTCCCAAAAAAGGGGATCTCGACTGGTCGGGTCTCGATTTCTCAGATGAACAATGGGAAGAATTAATGTCGATTGATTCTGAAAAACTGAGGATGCAAACATTAAGGCATGAGGAATTGTTTCTTCAGTTGTCCGAATTCTTACCCAAGGAAATGCTCTTTGAACGCGAGCTTTTGGTTTCGCGTCTCTAAGCCGGTTGGTTTTCCGCCTCTTGTTTTTTTGACCAGCGGTAAAAGATTGATGAAAGAACCCCGACCGATACTGCCATGTTTGCCAGTTTCATCAGAACCCCGCCCGTTCTTTGGTCTTCCAGCGGGGAGATGTTCATGATTCTCTCGGCATAGAAATAAGTCTCGTATAAAACGTCTTCCGAGAAAGTAAGTACGGCAAAGATGGGCGTCTGACCAAGCATCAGTGCAAGAATGTAAAGCATTTGAGGCCCATATCGAAGGGGAGCTAATCTTTTGGATGGGGAGCATATGGGCCACCACATTGCAATTGAGCTAATGAACATGGACAAGTGCTCGGCCATGTGCAACGTCTTGTCCCTGAGAGCAGCTTCGTAAAAGACCCCAAAGTGCCAAAAGGAAAAAACCAAAGTAAACAGAAGACCAGCGATGATGGGGTGGACGAAAAACCCAAGTATTTTTTCGGTAACTGGATTCGTTTCCAGAAATCTATCCAAGAGCGGTTGAGGGATTCCGAGAAGAAAAAACAGAGGACTGACGTACATGAGTACGTTGTGTTGAATCATATGGGCAAAGAAGAGAAAGTTTTCGCCCAAGGGGTCAAGCGGTGAGCCGACGGCTAGATAGAAGGTCACCAAACCGAGAGAGAACCATAGCGTGTGCCTAGCGGAGTAGGCTAAGCCAGGACAAAGGTTGTTGCGAAAAGGACCAACTAGAACGGCGTAGATCCAGCCAAAAAAAAGAACACCTCCGATTAAGGCTGGCTCGGTGTGCCAATGCGAGAAATTGATGGGGGAATCTGTCATTCGGAAACTTCCCTTACCGAAGACAAGAAGCTTTTATTGATTTGGGTCTTCGGGCCAAACCGTAAGGTAGGCTTCGGACCTGACTCTGATCCGAAAGTCTTTTTTGGATGCGGCTTGTTTGAGAAGAGAAATCTTAGTTCCCTCGATATTCTCCTTTTCAACGGGTTCGTACTGGTGAAAGAAATGATTGCTGGGGTCATTCGAATTGATCTCGATCAGATCACCATGAGAGACTTTCCATTTGATCAAGTGGGGGACTCCCTTTACTTCAGTCCAAGCCGAAGACAAGCCTTCACCCGCATCAACTTGGTCCGTGAAAGAAGAAGGTGAAAAGTGATCGAAATTGGCCCTGAAATAAGAATCACCCTCTAGTACGTAATCGCCTTTGGCGTAGTTCTTTCCCTCTTCCCATTTGTCTTCGAGTGGATTAACCGTGAAGTCTTCTTCAGCTATTTCCGGATGGGTGTCGGCCATGTAAATGACGGCGAAAAAGGTAACAAGAGCGATAACCAATCCCATGATGAAAAGCACGGTGTTCAGAATTTTGTCCCATTTTAAATGCATGAACCACCAAATCACCCCGACGAATTTCAAAATAGAGGTGGCGAACAAGACGCCTATGATGGATGAGCCATCAAAGGTTTCTACATAGATAATCACGATCTCGATACCGGTGATGGCAACGAGAATCATGGAAAGATTGAAGAAGGTGAAGAAGCGTTTGCTTTCTTCCAATACTGGGTCTTCTGCGTGTCCGCTCATAGTTTGAGAATTGATTGGGTGTTGTAAAGGTTGGGGTGCCTAAAATGCATATTCCATAAGATAGACAACGGGAAAAATTATAATCCAAACGATGTCGACAAAGTGCCAATAAAGACCGCAACATTCGATGTCCATTGCATCTGCCGTGCTCATTTTGCCCGTGAAGGAATAAACCAACCAACCCAAGAGCCAAAATACACCGATCGCGACGTGAGTGCCATGAGTACCGGTCAGTACGTAAAAGGTGGAACCGAAAACATGAGGTTCTCCTTGATAAGAGGAGAGGGTCAGTTCATGCCCAACGTGAGTTACGAAATGAGTGAATTCGTAGACTTGGCAGGCGAGAAAGATCGTGCCAAAGATGATTGTTCCCAAGAGCATCCAACGGGTACTTGTCAAATTGCCCTTATGAATGGCCGAAACAGCGAGAGCCATGAAAAGAGAACTAGCCAATAGAATAAAGGTGCTGAAAGAGGTGAGCTCGATGTCGAATATCTGTTTGATGTCGACTGTCGTACTGCCTACCGTAGCGGAAATTTTTCGGTAGATCAAATGGGTTGAGATCAGTGTTCCGAAAAACATGCAGTCGGAACCCAAAAAAGCCCACATGAGAACTTTTTTGTTTGGAATGCCGGTACTCGTGACTGGTTCGTGGTGTTCGAGGGCGTGTGATGCTGCTTCGCTCATAAGTGTTTCAAAAATTGATCAAGTTTGTGTATGATTATTCCTCTTCTTCCTTGGGAAACAAATGATAGCCCCCGGGACCCTCCATGGCCCACATGATGATACCTATGATGAAAACGAATCCCCCAATAACTGGTATCGTGTAGTCGCGTGACAAGACATCTCCGGTAAGTGGATCTTTTGTTGCATGAAAGAGCATACCCAAGACTAGAGCAAACAAACCGGCACCAGTAATAAGAGGGCACCATGACCTGTCGGGCATGTGCACGCCATGGTCGTCAAGGGGTTCTTTTTTAGAATGTTTTTCCTTCGGTCCGTAATTGTTTTCCCAAGCTTGGTCGCGGGATTTGATGAGTGGCGTGCGAG
Source organism: Verrucomicrobiota bacterium (assembly GCA_030830145.1). Lineage (GTDB taxonomy): Bacteria > Verrucomicrobiota > Verrucomicrobiia > Opitutales > Seribacteraceae > Seribacter. Next base: position 940 of record JAURNO010000391.1, on the reverse strand, counting down.
AGAAGTTGTATTCCTTGACCGGTGAAGACAGGGTCCACTCGAGGGTTCTTGCATCCCAAGGGTTTTTGCCCGCTGGTTTGAGCTTCTTGTTGAAGAAGGAGGATACGAATTGGTACACCCCAATGGCAATCCCTATGCCTAGAACAAAAGCTCCCAACGTAGCAATCTGGTTCCACGTTTCGAAGCCATGACCTTCGTTGTAACTATGAGTGCGTCGAGGTTGCCCGATCATACCTAGATAATGCATGGGAAAAAACGTGACGTTGAAACCGATGAACATGAGAGTGAAAACAAATTTGCCGAGCTTCTCGTTCATCATTCTGCCGGTCATCTTCGGAAGCCAAAAGTAAAAGCCTGCGAACAAACCGAACAAAGCCCCTCCAATCAAAACATAATGAAAGTGAGCAACCACGAAATAAGAATCTTGGTGCTGGGCATCGATGGGCACGGATGAATGCATGATTCCAGTGAATCCACCGATCATGAACATGGTGATGAAACCAAGAGCGAAAAGCATGGGTGTTTCGAAACGAATTCTCCCGCCCCACATCGTACCAATCCAATTGAAGATCTTGACCCCGGTAGGAATCGCAATGAGCATGGTAAGAATGGAAAAAGCGGATGTGGCAACGATTCCCATTCCGGTCGTGAACATATGGTGACTCCACACGGCAAAACCCATAAAACCGATGATGGCTCCGGAAAATATAATCAGTCCGTATCCAAAGAGGGGTTTTCGTGAAAAGGTGGGAATGACTTCGGAAACGATCCCCATGGCGGGAAGAATCAATATATAGACTTCGGGATGACCAAATATCCAAAACAGGTGCTGCCAAAGGTGGGGTTTGCCGCCTTCTTGGAAATCGAAAAAGTTGGTGCCGTAGGTGCGGTCGAACATCAGTTCGGCCAAGGCTATTGTGATTGCTGGAAAAGCGAGGAT
>JAURNO010000390.1 GCA_030830145.1 Verrucomicrobiota bacterium | reverse complement strand
GTCAATTCGAGGAGCGGATCAAAGCGGTTATGGACGAGTTGAAGAAGTCCAAGAACATCATAATCTTCATAGATGAAATGCATACGATCGTGGGTGCCGGTGCCGCTGAAGGGGCCATGGACGCATCCAATATTTTCAAACCCGCTTTGAGTCGGGGTGAGCTTCAGTGCATTGGTGCTACGACACTTTCGGAATATCGAAAGCATATCGAAAAAGACTCCGCTCTCGCCCGCCGATTCCAATCAGTCAAAGTAGACGCTCCTTCCGTGGATGACACAATTTTGATTCTCAAAGGCATTCGCTCCAAATACGAGGAACATCATAATGTTTCTTTCACTGACAAATCTTTGGTAGCAGCCGCCAAGTTGACCGATCGTTACGTCACGGGGCGTTTTCTTCCGGACAAGGCGATAGATGCTATTGACGAAGCGGGTGCCCGATCACGAATGGATTCTCTCAAAAGACCTCCTGAAATCGAGAAGCTCTCGGACGAAATAAAGGAAGTCTGCACACTCAAGGAAAGCGCTATATCCGATCAAAAGTTTGAAGAAGCAGCAGAAGCTCGAGACAAAGAAAAAAAATTGCGTGCCAAGCGTGAACGAGTTTTGGAAAACTGGAAAAAGATGCGTGAGGAAAAACGTTCTTCTGTTGATGAAGACGATATGCTCCAAGTGGTTGCCGATTGGACGGGCATACCCCTTAATCGGATGGAAGCCAAGGAATCCAAAAAGCTTCTCAAACTAGAGGAAGAGTTACGCGAACAATTGGTTGGGCAAGATTTCGCAACCGAAGTCGTGGCAAAGGCATTGCGCAGATCGCGGGCCGATTTGAAGGACCCGAAGCGTCCAATTGGATCCTTTATGTTTTTAGGACCCACGGGTGTTGGCAAAACCCACTTGGCTAAAATCTTGGCTGAAAGAATTTTTGGAGATCAAGATTCCTTGGTTCAAATCGACATGTCGGAATACATGGAAAAACACGCCGTGTCTCGGATGATCGGGTCTCCTCCCGGTTATGTTGGATACGAGGAAGGCGGTCAGTTGACGGAAGCCATTCGACGGAAGCCTTATGCGGTGATTCTTTTCGATGAAATCGAAAAAGCTCACCCTGACATAGCCCAAATCCTTCTTCAGATTTTGGAGGATGGCCGACTTACCGACAGCTTGGGTCGTAAAGTAGACTTTCGTAACACGATCCTGATTATGACCTCGAACGTGGGTGCCCATATCTTGCAACGTGGGACTTCCATGGGTTTTTCCGTGGGAGACGACGAACAGGATTTTGAAAATACCAAGAGCAAGATAATGGACGAAGCCAAAAAGACCTTCAAGCCGGAGTTTCTCAACCGTTTGACTGAAATGGTTATATTCCGACCTTTGGCCAAGGAAAGCATGCGTTCCATCGTCGACCTCGAATTAGGCAAACTTTCCGAGCGTTTGCTTGAGAAAAAGCTCAAGCTACGCATTTCCGATGATGTGAAAGAATTTTTGATTGAGAAAGGCTACGATAAAAAGCTTGGTGCCCGACCCCTTCGCCGAGCGGTTGAAAAGTACCTTGAAGACAAGTTGGCGGAAGAACTTCTTTCGGGTAATCTCCGCAAATCAAAACCAATTGAAGTGCTTTTGGACGAAGACAACAAAGATGAAGTTAATTTTGTTCAAGATTCCGGGAAAGACAAAGTTTCCATTCCCTCATCCGACGAGGACAAGAAAAAATCTGATTCCTGATCCTTTAACTTTTTTCTTTCCAACCCGTTATAGTTAGAAAACGGGCCTTACCCCCATCATGATATAAACCATGCAAAGAAGTCTTATTTTATTAAAACCAGATTGTCTGGAAAAGCAAGTAGCCGGTCAGGTTATCACCCGCTTCGAAGACAAAGGCTATTCTATCATCGCCACTAAGATGATCCAATTGGACGAGCAATTACTGCTCGAACATTACGCTCACGTCGCCGAGCTCCCGTTCTTTCCGGAGATTGCCGGATTCATGAGTTCTCGTCCTGTTCTTGCTCTTGTTCTCGAGGGCGAGGACGTGATCAAGGGGGTTCGGGATTTACTCGGTCCCACCGATTCGACTACCGCGCCCTCCGGCACTATTCGGGGAGACTTGGGAACCGATCGTATGAAGAACGTTGCTCATGCCTCGGACAGTCCCGAGTCAGCCTTAGTGGAAATAAATAGATTTTTCGAGGCGGATCAGATCTGCGGATAGTCAGGTTTATTTTTTCGAAAGCAGGCAGACGGCGAAGGCCGCCATGCCTTCTTCTTGTCCGATGGGACCAAGCCCCTCGTTCGTAGTTGCCTTGATGCCAACTTGGCTTGGTTGGACTTTCAGAGTTCGAGACAATGATTTTTTCATTGATTCAATATAGGGAGCCATTTTTGGTTTTTGGGCTAGAATCGTAAGATCAACGTTTCCGATGGAGTACCCCCTCAGTTGGCATTCTTCGACCGCTTTTGCCAAGATTTTCATTGAGTTCATTCCCTCGTTTTCAGCCAGATCATCCGGGAAATAGTGACCGATGTCGGGTAGTCCGAGAGCTCCCAATATTGCATCGGCAAGGGCATGGGTCAGGCAATCCGCATCCGAGTGACCGAGCAATCCTTTTTCATGTGGAATCTCAACCCCCCCAAGGATTAGTCTGCGCCCGGTTTTCAAGCGGTGTAGATCATAACCATGACCTATTCGAAAAGGCAGTTCATTCATTTTCCAAAAGATATTTGATATAGGAAAAATCCTGTTCCGTCGTTATTTTTGGATTTGGATATCCCGGGTTGAGGAAGGCGACTTTTCGTTTGTTTAACTCGATTGCCGCAAGTTCATCCGTGATTGTGATTCCCTGTTTTTCGGCCATCTGTAATCCGTTTTCCAGCCAATCCTTGCGCGTCGCTTGGGGCGTTTCCATGAGCCAAAGGTCAGACCGATCCAAGCATTCGGTTTTTTGGGGGGCAAGAGGGTTTTCAGAGGGTTGGAAAGTTTTTCTAATCGAGTCGGTGAGGGGACGGGCAACAGCGATTGCTCCGGACTCCGAAACCTCTCTTGAGAGTTGGTCGATTGTTTCTGGTCGTATCATCGGGCGGGCGCAGTCATGCACTTGTACGAACTTGCAGGACTTGTCGCAGACTGAAAGTGCGTTTAAGACTGAATTTTGTCGCTCTTTTCCGCCTTGGACCTCTAGGCAATGGGCTTTTCGTTCCTTTTCTATCGAGGCTCGTTCGAATTCCCTGTGAAGTTTTATCCTCTGTGATTCATCACGGAAGACCAAAATGAAAAGATCGATTGAAGAAGCTTGAAGAAATGCCTCGCAGGATAACCTAAAGGCATTGGTGGAGCCGATCGGATGAAGAAGTTTGTCCGAGATGGCGGAACCCATTCTTTTTCCGCTTCCCCCTGCCAATAGGATAGCTGCGTGCATTAGCCGTTGGTCAATTGGTTGAGTTCATTCTGTATTCCATCCAGGGCAACAGCTGGTTTCTCGTGTGCGAGAATTGGGCGACCAATAACAAGATAATCGGCACCGGCTTCTCGTGCCTCGGCGGGAGTCATGATTCTCTTTTGGTCTCCTGTTTGCGAGCCGGAAGGTCTGATTCCGGGGGTTACCAACTTGACGCTCTGGGGTAACAATGGTCGAAGTTTGGAAAGTTCGAGAGGAGAGCAGACGATGCCGCCAATACCTGACCCGGAGGCTAGGGAAGCAAGCCGGTTAACTTGTTTGTCAACCGATGAATCGACGCCAATCGAGGAAAGGGTTTCTTGGTCCATTGAGGTCAACACGGTTACGGCCAGGAGGAGTACATCGGGCATCGATTTTTCAGCAAATTGAGCGCATCTGCGAAGTGCTTCGGGACCCGCCGATGCGTGGAGCGTGAGCATTCCTATGGGAAGATCCGCCAAACTTTCCAACGCCTTTTCCATGGTATTCGGAATG